>JAAZVG010000036.1 GCA_018623655.1 Flavobacteriaceae bacterium | reverse complement strand
TAATCTCAAGTCACGGCCATACTGTTAGGCATGAACCAGAAAATAAAATTTCGGTACAAATTGGCGACGGAGCGTATTGGGCAAAAAAACTAGGTCTCCCTGTTGTATACGATTTTAGAACCAATGATGTTATTCTTGGAGGTCAAGGAGCACCTTTAGTACCCATAGGCGATACCACCCTTTTTAAGGAGTTTGAATATTGTTTAAATCTCGGGGGTATTTCGAATTTTTCTTACCAAAACAATGGACGCGTAATTGCCTGTGATATTTCTATGTGTAACACTCCCCTCAACGAGTTGGCACAAAGACTTGGAAAGGAGTACGATAAGGGTGGAAGTATCGCTGAATCAGGAGTGCTCATTCCAAGTCTTTTTGATTCGCTGAACGACCTTGAATATTACGGATTAGCTTCACCTAAATCTTTAGATAAAGCTTGGTATTTCAGTCAGATGCAACCTTTATTTGATAGGGATTCTTATTCGACAGCTGATTTATTAAATACTTCTTGCGAACACATCGGGTATCAAATTGCCCAATCTATCAACTTATCGAATTCAAGTTCAACACTTTCTAAAGTATTGGTTACTGGTGGTGGAGCTTACAATCATTATCTCATCTCTAGAATTGAAAAATACCTGAATCCAACATTTAAACTTATGATTCCAGAACCTTATCTGATTGAATATAAGGAAGCGATCATCTTCGCACTGATGGGATGGCTTAGAATAAATTCTAAAACCAATATACTCAGCAGTGTTACAGGATCAAAAAAGGATACATCCTCTGGCAAAATAGCTGCTATCTAGCGGCAATTCGTAAATTTGAGAATCTAAATATAAAAGGATGTTTATTATCGGAATCACAGGCGGATCAGGAAGTGGGAAAAGCTCTATTGTTAATGCTATCGCCAAGAGGTTCGATAAAAGTCAACTTACCGTACTCTCGCAAGACCGTTACTACAATCCGCTAGATCACTTGAGTCCGGATGAGCGCAGTTTACAAAATTTTGATCATCCAAACGCCTTCGATTATCAGCTTCTAGAAGAGCATCTACTAGAATTAAAGAAAGGGAATACGATACAAGCACCTGTCTATAGTTTTGTAAAAGAAACTCGTGAACCTGAGACCGACCCCATCAGCCCTACCCCTGTTTTATTATTAGAAGGAATTCTACTCATGAATCATCCAAAGATCAAATCCATGGTAGACCTATGGGTTTATATTGATACCGATGAAGATCATCGTCTTATGAGGAGAGTACTTAGAGATACCGCCGAGCGCGGACAAGAGCTTAAAAAGGTATTTCGAAGGTATGCGGAGCAGGTGAAGCCAATGCATCAGAATTATATCGAATCTTCTAAGTCAGAGGCCGACATTATAATTAATAATAACCATCACTATGAGCGATCAGTTGCATTTGTGATTAAGGCCATTGAGCAAATGGTACCATGAAAAAGACAAAGCTTCTGACATGGCTGGGCCAATTCAAAAATATTTATTTACTGATTACCAGTTTTTTTATCGTTTGGATGTTATTTTTCGATTCAAACTCAGTTTTAATTCAATGGCAGCTAAGTAGGGAAATCAAAGATTTAGAGCAAGAAAAGTCTTATCTTGAATCTGAAATTGCTCGTGATAAAGCACTTCTAAAAAAGTTTGCAGACTCTATTGAAAAAGAGCGATTTGCACGAGAGCGATATTTCTTTAAAAAGCCTAACGAGGATATTTTCATAATTGAAAGGAACGACAGCCTCACAAAAAACGAATAAGATTCAATCAGTTTTCAACAAAATCAAGAAAGTTTTTTAGCTGCATTTCTAAAATTGTATTTTAGACTTTCTTTAATGGTATTATGGGAAAAATCATTGCTATTGCTAACCAAAAAGGTGGTGTAGGTAAAACTACCTCTTCAGTCAATCTTTCTGCTGCCCTAGGGGCTTTAGAACAAAAAGTTTTATTGATTGACGCAGACCCGCAGGCAAATGCTTCTTCGGGTTTAGGAATTGATGTAGAAAATGTTGGCTTAGGTACTTATCAGCTACTCGAACATACAGCTACTGCAGACCAGGTTATATATCCGGCAAATTCCCCAAATGTTTCAATCGTTCCTGCTCATATTGATCTCGTTGCTATTGAAATCGAGCTTATAGAGAAGAAGCGAAGAGAATATATGCTAAAAGAGGCAATAAGTAGTGTCAGAACTAATTACGATTATATTATCATTGATTGTGCACCCTCGCTAGGTCTTTTAACTCTAAATGCGCTAACAGCTGCAGATTCAGTAATCGTTCCAATACAATGTGAATATTATGCCTTAGAAGGCCTTGGCAAACTTTTGAATACGATAAAAAGTGTCCAAAAATTATACAATAAAGAGCTCGATATTGAGGGTATGCTACTTACAATGTACGATTCGAGATTACGCCTATCAAATCAAGTGGTTGAAGAGGTTAAAAAACACTTTAGCGATATGGTCTTCGAAACGATCATTCAAAGAAATGTGAAGCTAAGTGAAGCTCCAAGCTTTGGAGAAAGCATCATTAGTTATGATGCAAGTAGCAAAGGAGCGTCGAACTATTTAAGTCTAGCTAAAGAAGTAGTAAGGCGAAAACCTGCAAAAAAATCTAAAAAGAAATCATGAGTAAAACTCGAAAGCCTGTTCTAGGAAAAGGATTATCTGCCCTACTTCAAGACCCGAACAACGATTCGGGAATGAGTGCAGTCAATAGCCCAATGATGGCTTTTATAGATCCTGATGAAGTTGCTGTAAACCCATATCAACCTAGAACTAATTTTGATGAGGAGGCGTTAGCTGATCTGGCTCAGTCAATAAGTGAATTAGGTATCATTCAACCAATCACTGTCCGCAAAATAAATGATGGTAGCTATCAATTAGTATCTGGTGAGCGAAGACTTAGAGCAAGCAAACTGGCAAGGTTAACATCTGTACCTGCTTTTGTTCGAGAGGCGAATGACCAAGAGTCTCTAGAAATGGCTTTGGTTGAAAATATTCAACGTGAAGATTTAGACCCAATCGAAATAGCGCTCTCTTATCAACGACTCATTGATGAAATTGATCTTACTCAAGAATCAATGAGCAAAAGAGTAGGTAAGAAAAGATCTACAATCACGAATTATTTAAGACTCCTTAAACTGCATCCGCAAGTTCAAGGCGCCCTTAGAAGACGAGAAATTTCTATGGGTCATGGTAGAGCAATTATGGGTTTAGAAGAGGAAGAAGACCAAATCGAGCTGCTTGTTAGCGTTCTTGAAAAGTCGTTATCGGTACGAGCGACAGAAGCATTGGTAAGAAAATATCTCTCCACTGAGAAAGAAATAGAGAATGGTAAAGATCGTCTATCTAAGAAAGTTTTAAATGCCATTGACGATCTTGAGAAAGGATTAGGTCGAAATATTGAATTAAAGTCAACGAAAAATGGCTCGGGGTCAATACAAATTAGCTTTACCTCAACCAAGGATTTAATATCTCTTAAAAAGCAGCTATTGGGTGAATAGATCATGCTTCATCATTTTATTGTTGTTATTTGGGAGTACACATGCCCAAGAAACAATTAACACCGAAGATGAAGAGAAACAAGAACGTCGATTAGAAAGAGAAATACGCCGACTTGAAAGGGCGATAGACCCGCTTTCACCTTCAAGAGCAAGCTTTTTATCTGCCGCTTTTCCTGGCTTAGGACAATTCTATAATCGAAAATACTGGAAGGTACCATTAGCATGGGCAGCAGTTGGTACCGGTGTGTTTGTTTATCAATTTAATCAAACCGAGTACTTGCGTTATCGTAACGCATTTAAGTTGAGATCAGCAGGTTTTACTACCGATGAATTCTACGATGTGAACCTAGATGGCAATGGCCCCGATGTTTCTGATCGTGCCCTAGAAGAGGCACAAAAAAAAGCTCAAAGTCAACGAGATTCATCACTTCTTATCGCCATTGGCCTTTACTTACTCAACGTTTTAGATGCGAGTGTTGATGCCCATCTAAAACCCTTTAACATGAATGAAGATTTAAATGTTTCGATCCAGCCGATAATTAGCCATCACCCTATCCAGATGGGAACTGAAATCGGTTTAAATCTAAAAATAACCTTATGAGTAATTTCGTTTTACTTGGATACGGTAGAATGGGTAAGCGAATTCAGGAGATTGCTGAAGAGCGCGGTCATCGAATTGTTTTAGCTACTGATCACACACCCGTTTCTATCCCTGAAATTGCAGACGCTGTGATTAACTTCAGCACACCCGATTCTGCCTTTGAACTAGTTTCCTTATCGCTAAACCAAGGAATTCCTGTTATTTCAGGTACTACTGGGTGGGACCAATTGGTACCCGATGCAAAGAAAATTGCACTAAAGAATAATACCGCATTCATTTATTCGAGCAATTTTAGCTTGGGGGTCAATTTGACCTTCGCAGTGAATAAGAAGCTAGCTGAACTCTTAAAACCCTATCCACAATACGAGGTAAGTATCGAAGAAATTCATCACAAACACAAACTTGATGCTCCTAGCGGAACCGCCATATCATTGGCTCAACCTCATATTGAATCAAAAAAGCTTGATGGATTTCAACTAGGTGACTCAAAAGAAAAACTCCCTATCTATTCGATTCGCAAAGGAGAAATTCCGGGAACACATCATGTACGCTATAAAAGTGAAATCGACAAGATTACACTTAGTCATGAAGCTTATAATCGAGACGGTTTTGCCCTCGGTTCAGTAATTGCAGCAGAATGGATTGTAGGCAAAAAGGGTATTTTTACCATGAATGATGTTTTAAACCTGTAGTAATGACGTTAGCACAATGGCTTATTTTCTTCCTAGGGGTACAGATAATACATGGCTTAGGAACCTTTAAACTTTATCAAAAAGCAGGTCAGGCAGGGTATAAAGCATTTATACCTGTTTACAATTTGGTGGTGGCACTCTCGTTTTTAGAGCGTCCTAAATGGTGGACAGTGCTTTTCTTTATGCCGATTATCAATCTAATCCTATTTCCAGTACTTTGGATCGATCTTTTGTACGCATTCAAAAAGAACCCTAGATCCAGAGAAATGCTTTGGGTAACTTTAAGTTTAGGTCTTTATCTAGTTCCCCTGAATTACGCTTCAGACGTTGAGTTCCAAAAAGATCGACAAAAACCAGAGCAAACCAAAACAGGTGAGTGGTTATCATCCTTAACCTTTGCTGTAGTTGCAGCAACATTGGTTCACACCTATTTCTTGCAACCCTACGCAATTCCGACTGGATCTTTAGAAAGAACCTTACGAATCGGTGATTTTTTAATCGTAAGTAAATTTCATTACGGAGCAAGAATTCCGATGACCGCAGTGTCGACTCCTATGGTTCATGACACCTTGCCTATTCTCAAGGTAAAATCGTATTTGAAAAAGCCACAAATCCCATACCTGAGACTACCAGGAATTGAAAAGGTTGAAAAGAACGATATCGTTGTATTCAACTGGCCAGCAGATACAGTAAGGCAATTCTTTGTGAAAGAAAAGGGTGTAAAAAAGCCGATTGACAAAAAATCAAATTACGTCAAACGTTGCGTGGGAACACCAGGAGATACTTTGGAAATCATTGATGGATTTGTCTACATAAACGGTACTCAATTAGCTCTTGATGAACGGGCAAAACCAATGTACAATCACAAAATCTATAGCTCGAAAGGAGTGTCTCCAAATCTATTAAAGCAGGTAGATGCAGACGACTTTAGCAGAAAATTCATTACCGAAAGTCTGACCCAGGATCAATATAATGCTATAATTCCCCACCTCATCGGAGTAAATCAAACTAGCGAAGGTAGTATAGAGCTTTATACCACTAGTGACGGTATTCCAGTTTCTATTTTAAGAGAATATCGTATTGCCCTAAAAGAACCGCTATCTACTGAAGTAACAGCAAACTTAACTCTTACAGGGTCAGAGCTATTAGCCCAGCATCCGAGTATCGATAGTATATCAATAGACCTCACTCCTAAAGGTGTTAGTGGTTACAATATATTTCCGCAAAATGATAATTACCCGTGGAATGAGGATCAGTTTGGCCCTATTTACCTTCCTAAGGTTGGGGATGATATAAAACTTCGTTTATCGACCTATCCGCTATACAAGAAACTCTTAACCGAATACGAAGGAAATACCATAGAGATAGAGAACGGAGAATTCTTGGTTAACGGTATCCCTAGTGACAAAGTAAGCGTCAAAAAGAACTACTATTGGATGATGGGTGACAATAGAGATCATTCTGAAGACAGCAGAACGTGGGGGTTTGTGCCCGAAGATCATATACTTGGAAAACCAATTTTTATTTGGATGAGTTGGGATAATTTCAACGATGGTCTTTTTAAAATGAAGCCCCGATGGAACCGTTTCTTCACCACTGTTAAAGGCCCTGGACAACCTAAGTCTTATTTATGGGTATTGGTTTTAGGAGTTCTAGGATACTTTGGCTTTAAAGTAGTTAAAAAGCTTAAAAAAGCTTAGGATGTTAAAAGCCGTCATACTGCACCCCTCCTACTTTCTAACTTGCCAAAGTCTTGCGGTAATAGCACAATACGGAGATCGTTTATTTTTTGAAAAGCATGATAATTTTCAAAAGCAAACTTATCGCAGCAGATGCACCATTGCCACAGATCAAGGAAAACTGAATCTCAGTCTTCCTATTAAACATCTAAAGAAAACGCGTCGACGTTACTGCGAAGTAGAAAGTGAAAATGTATTTGAATGGAACAAACAACATCTCAAAAGTATTGCAACCGCTTATAGAACTTCTCCTTATTTCGAATTTTTCGAATCAGAGTTCAAAGAATTATTCAATAGCAGTTCGGTCAATCTATTCGATCACAACTTAAAAATAACAAAGTATCTATGTGATCAATTTAGGATAACAATGCCTAGTAAATTCACCGACTCTTACCAACAAGATTATTCAGAAAGTGAGGTAATAGACCTTCGATATTTAATACTTTCTAAAGGAAATAAGCCTAAGCCCGATCAAAGGCCTTATTCTCAAGTCTTCGAAGAAAAAACAGGATTTCTCTGCAATTTATCAGCTATAGATCTATTGTTTAATCTCGGCCCCAAGCACGGGCTGAGTTACCTAAAAGAAGTTTCTATTTCTGTCCCTTTCTGAATAAATACTCTTTTTCTTCTGAAGAAAGGCTTTCGTAGCCTGATGCACTGATTTTATCAAGAATGGCATCAATCTTATCTTGATCAGACATCCTTTTAGCCTCTTTCTTTGAATTGTTTTTATAAACTTTGAATGAAGATTTCTTAGAAGAGAAATTAAATTGAAATCCTCGACGAAAAAAGTTTTGTAGGCCATCAGCAATTTCCACTCCTTTTAAAAGTTGACTCGCCATAAAGTAACCTATTCCTGCCCCAACAAGGTGAGCTAGGCGACCACCAAAGTTGACGCCCGAAGTTAATTGTAACAAATCGATAACGACAAAAAAGGCACCGAGGTGCCATAATTTAATGGTAAAAATGAAAATTCGTATGGGCTGGTTCGGGCTATAGGTAGCAATAAATAAGAGCACAGCCATAACTCCTGCAGATGAACCTACCAGATAAGCACTTGATGTAAAAAAAAGCGAATATGAAAACAGAAAAGTGAGCCCTGCGAAAAATACACCTAAAAAGTAAACCGAAAATAAACGTGCCGAATCAAATAAGGTTAAGAAATAGCGACTCGCAGTGTAGAGCCAAAGCATATTAAAAACAAGGTGCCAAAGATCAGCATGAATAAAACTGTAGGTAATTAAGCTCCAAGGCTGAAATAATAATGTTGTTAACGACGAGCTTAAAACCAACCAACGTTCTAGAGGCAATCCAATCACACCTAAAATCGAGATCACCAAAAACACCAGCACTTGAATCGCAATAAAGCGATCAAAGCTGCTCATCAAGTTCCATTTATAGCGAAGATTTTCCATTAATTCCAGCGGTGATTATTAAACGAATTTCGGCCCCAGTACCACATCATTATATAGCCTAATAATGCACCACCAATGTGAGCAAAGTGAGCGATACCCGTATTTTGATTGGTAATACCAAAATAAAGATCCCCTAGAATGATAAGGGGCACAAAGTATTTCGCTTTAATAGGAAATGGCAGAAATAGTAGCATCAAACGAGCATTAGGGTACATAAAGGCGAAAGCAACTAATACACCGTAAACAGCCCCTGAAGCACCTACGGCCGGAGTGTAAAATGCAGATCTTAATTGCTCTGCTACTTCGTAAGAAACACCGCGTTCAATATAACTTAGGTTTACACCTGAGGTAGAGGTCAAAGCCTCAAATAGTTGTACTCTAGATATTCCAGAGTCAACGATTGCTTCAACGGCACTATTAAAATAAATATAGTTCACACCCGTATGCAAGAACGCGGCACCTAGACCGGCAGAGAAAAAAAAGAAGATGAATTTTTCTTGGCCCCATTGACGTTCAAGTGGTGTTCCAAAGGCCACAACTGCATACATATTGAAAAGTATATGAGCAAAGCCACCATGCATGAACATATGGGTGGCAAACTGCCAAAATCCAAAGCTCGGATTCTCCATAAACCAAAGAGAGAATCTCGCATACATAAAGTCTCCTAAACTTAGTGTTAGTATAAAAAACAACAGATTAGCGATAAGTATTCCACGTACAGCGGGAGTCATTTGTTGTAGCATAGCCTAGAATTTACGTGCAATTTCATGAACATCAATCAACCTAAAGATCAGTTTCTGATCGGGCGACAACTCGCGTTCCTTACACAAATTTAGATCTTCTAAAAGTTTTCTCATTTGTTCAGACGTGAGCTTTACCCCCGAGCGAATAGCCATATTTCGAGACAAAATTCGAGCCGACAATTCAGCAGTAGAAAAACTTTCTAAAGAATGCTTATCCTGTGAGAGGTTGAGAAGTTCCTTGAAAAGCTTAAGCGCATTAGGGGTATCTAAAAATTCAGGACCGCCGCTTAAGGTTAGCTGATTGTCTTTTAAGCTCATAGCAAAACCTAAATCTCCTAACTGATCTTCAATTTGTGAAAACTGATTACGTTCAGAAGGGTTTAACTCAATCTCTTCAGAAAACAACCATTGCTGAGAGTTAGATACCTCAACGGTCATTGCTGCCAATAATTGCTCATAAATCACGCGCTGATGAGCTCTATACTGATCGATTAATACTAATTTACTATCTCTGGCAATTACAAGATATTTCGTGTCGAGTTGAATGGGTGATTGTGAAGTATCAAATTGAACCGTACCCCGTTCAAAATCCTCAGAGAATGTGGTCTGTTCGCTCTCAGTTTCAACTACGAGTTGACTAAACCCTAAAGAATCGCTAGCATCCACTGATAGAAATGGATTGAAACTTGGATCTACTTGAACTTTAGGCATGCGCCTTGGAGAAGATAACTTCTCAGAACGATAGTCAACTTGATAGTCGGGGTTGAGATCAAAATCAATACTTGCATTGACACGAAATTGTCCCAAACTGTGACGTACAGCAGCTTGTAAAAGGGTGAAAATTTCGTACTCATCTACCAATTTTATTTCTGTTTTGGTCGGATGTATATTAACATCAACCATCGAAGGGTCTACCTTTAGAAAAATAAAGTACCCGGGTTGATAATCATTATTTAAAAGACCCTCATAGGCCTTTACAACTGCCTTATGCAAATAGGGATGACGTACATAGCGACCATTCACGAAAAAGAATTGTTCTTGTCGTGATTTTTTAGCGAATTGAGGTTTTTGGATATATCCAGAAATTGTTACCACTTCGGTAGTTTCCTGAATGGGTACAACCCGCTCAGGGTATTTCGATCCAAAAATATGTCCTATGCGTTGCAATAAATTGGATGGTGGAAGGTCAAATAAGACCTGATCATCTGAGTACATCTTCCAATGAATATCGGTATGAATAAGTGCAACGCGCTGAAACTCATCGATGCAATGCTTCAGTTCGACCGAATTCGATTTTAAAAAGTTTCTTCGCGCAGGAATATTAAAAAAAAGATGCCTTACAGAAATGGAAGTACCTACCTCAGCAACGACTTCTTTAATAGCGTAAGACTGTCCGCCATGATTCGTATATTCAAAAGCCTCCTCTGAACCTTGAACCCTACTTTTACAGCTAACTTGGGCAATGGCGGCAATACTAGCTAGTGCTTCGCCTCTAAACCCTTTAGTGCTTAAAGAGAATAGATCTTCCGCAGATCGAATTTTAGAAGTGGCATGACGCTCAAAAGCCAATTCTAACTGACCTTTATCAATCCCTACTCCATCATCAATAACACTGATTAGTTCCTTTCCCGATTCTTTAATAATCAAGGTGACGCCTTTAGATTCAGCATCAACCGCATTTTCAAGCAATTCTTTAACCACTGAGGCCGGACGTTGTACAACTTCCCCTGCGGCTATTTGATTGGCTACATGTACTGGAAGCTTAAAAATTTCAGGCACGATTGGTAAAAATGCTTAAGTCAAAATCAATTATGACTAAAAAGAAAAAAAATAAAATTAAAGCGATGGCTAATACTAAACGGTTTGATTTCTTTGACTCCTCTCCCGATTTCAAATCTTCAATAGCCCAGAAAAATTTGTTCTTCAAACCCCTTGGCGGTTGGGCAGTGTTACGAAAAGCATCAAAACGATGTTCCATTTTGTATGGTGAACCTTCCCTTTTGTAATAACGGGGTTGGTAACCGAATTTCTTATTCGATTTCATCTTTAGAAACGCCATAGAATAAAGATACTAAGAATCGATGAACCCGATGTTAAACTTGAGACATACGAAGCGCAGCAATAGCTGCTTCAACACCCTTATTTCCGTGCTTACCACCGCTTCGAGCACGTGACTGCTCAATATTGTTATCTGTTAAGACACAAAAGATAACAGGAGTAGTTCCTTTGAGGTTAAGTTCAGTAATACCTTGGGTAATTGATTGACAAACAAAATCGAAATGAGCCGTCTCACCTCTGATAACGCACCCAATGACTATAATGGCATCGTACTGCTCAGAATCAACGCATTTCGCAGCAGCATAAATCAATTCGACAGTGCCAGGAACAGCTAGTTGTTCAATATGAAGTGCGTTGTGCTTCGTTAAAATCGAAAGACAACCATCTCTTAGCGCATGAGTAATTTCATCATTCCAATCTGCCGTAATAACTGCGAATCGCTTTCCGTCACCCGATGGAACCTTAGACGAATCGTATTCAGACAAATGTTGATGAACTGTAGCCATTACTACTCTAAGCTTCCGATAATCGCATCGATACCTGCAGCCTCAGTATTTCCCTCGTACTCTTTCTTTAAACGCTTAGCGTATTTAAGCGCTTTACTTTGATCATCAACCTCTAGTGCCATGAATAATGCTTTGCGTAGAAACATAGGGGTAGTGAAATCATTGGTATCTTGACCAATCGCCGACTCATAAGCAGATAGAGCCTCAGAATAACGCTCTAGTCCTGCATATGCATCAGCAATAGCTCCTTTCGATAGCGCTGACAATATTGCATCGTCAGAAGAGAATTCTTCTAGAGCGTCGATTGCTTCAGTATATTGACCTAATTGCAGGTAAGACATTCCTGCACCATAAGAAGCCAATTTAGCCGCCTTGGTACCTGAATAGTTTTCTATAATATCAACAAAACCGTACTTACCTTGAGCGCCGTTAAGAGCAAGACCTAACAACGAATCTTTTGCAGCTCCTGGCTGATTCGATTGTTCAAAATAAGATTGTGGATAGTACAGTTCATTTGATGCTTCACGTTCCTTCGGAGCTAGAATAAACTCATTGTATGCAAAGCTTCCAATACCTACCACCGCAATTGCAATGATCAAGCCTAAAATAATTTTTTGATTTTTTCTAAACCACTCCTCTGATCGAGACGCTCCTGAATCTAGTGCTGAGAAAACCTCAGCGGTTTGACTATTCTGATCTACGACCTCTTCATTAGACTCAACCCTCTTAACCGATTTTTTATATCCTCTTCGCTGATAACTCGCCATGGTAAACAATTATATTAGATGGGCAAAAATAGAATTTTTATCATAATCTAACGACTGGGTAACAATGCTTATTTTTATCTTCCATTTTT
>JAAZVG010000147.1 GCA_018623655.1 Flavobacteriaceae bacterium | reverse complement strand
GGTGTCGTTGAAAGCACGGAAGCCGACATCACCCAGAGACTCCTCACGACGCCAGAAGTGGCCGCCACCAGGGATCTCGCGGAAAGGCATGACGGACAGGAGCTGGCCAGCGGCTAACTCAGTGATAATTGCCCGTTCTTGAATGTTTGTAGAATGCTTTTTAGCTTCGGCTAAAGTAAGAGCCATGATAAAGAAATGATGAAAGAATTAACAGGAAAGGCGTCGTCATTTAGAACATCACGTTCGCATTGACGGTTGACCCTCCCTGAAAGCTCATCACGAACATCAGGGCTGGGTACTCACACTAGATTTCCGAAAAAAAAGTAATTAAGGAAAACTAAACATTGATAACTTAAAAACTTTTAAGTAATGGCCAAACGACCCGGTTTATACGCCAACATCGCAGCAAAACGCCGTCGTATCAAGGCCGGTAGCGATGAAAGAATGCGCAAGCCTGGCAGCAAAGGTGCTCCTAAGGCAAGCGATTTCCGTAAAGCGGCAAAGACTGCTAAGAAGAGGAAAAAATGAAAAAGCCCGATCCTAGATTGAAAAGAGCTGGGGTTAAGGGCTATAATAAGCCGAAGAGAACTCCTGGCCATAAAACCAAGTCTCATATTGTGGTTGCCAAAGAAGGCTCACGAATCAAAACTATTCGTTTCGGAGAGCAAGGTGCCAAGACCAATCGAAGCGCAAAACAACGGGCCTCTTTCAAGGCCCGCCACGCAAAAAATATTAAAAAAGGTAAGATGAGCGCGGCCTACTGGGCAGACCGCGTCAAATGGAAAGGTTAAGCCCAACCACGCATAAACATTTCGTCTCCACTCATCTCATCAAGGTCTTCACCAGGCAGTGCCGAAGGATCTGATCCCAGAGGCAAAGCAGCCCCTACGCCTTTTTGTGACTTGAAGAACGTACCGTAGATTCGATGCGTTTTGAAGCTAGCCATAAACGTCTCTGGATCAAGACGCTTGCCAGTTTCCTTATCAATCATTGGATCGCCTTGTTCGTCGACCACAATGACTTGGCCACTGCCGTCAAGACGGAATCGATGCCCGACCTTGTCGGCAATCAGATCAAAGAAGCTTGCGCCCCCATCGGCGTCAGTACGGCCACCCGCCGCAAAGAAAACCTTCTCTAGAACATAACGCTTACGGAATTCAGTGAGTTCGGCCTCCTTGGCCTCCATTGCCTTGACGGCTTCTGCCGTCTGTGCGCCGTATTTCTCTTCAAGCAAAGATGATCGCTCCTCTACTGCTCGACGCTCTTTCTCGGCAAGTGCTGCATCTTCTTGTAGTTTTCGATATTCATCAGGATTGATCTCTTTGAACTTCTCCATTTGTGAAAGAAGTTCTTTGTTTTCTTTTTGGTAAGTTTTTACCTCGTCTCGTGTTTTCTTTACAGCACTAAGCAGTCGCTGTACCTCATCCTCGGTATAGGTCTTTTGGCCTTCGCTCGGAAGGGGGGTTTGATCTTCGGTAACCGTCTCGGTTGCATTCAGATCGTTTACAGTTTGTTCGGACATAGTAAAAAGGCATCACGCCTCTTTTGGCCCGATAGTTTTCCTAATTAATGTATAAAACCTCTTTTACCACTAATTTTTTTTCTGCCTGACAGATTGTAACGCTGCAAAATTTTGGCCGCAGAGCGTTTTGAGATTTCGTTAACCCTTTTCACCTCTGCGTTACTGGCAGCATTGGCAAAAAGTTCTTCGATGTTATCGGTAGCCATTTTGGTTAGACCTTTTATCTAGAATCCCTAATCCTCAATTGTTTCGTCATAACCTTCACCAGTATAAGCCTGCTCAAAGTTAATATCTCCGGACGCAATTTCCGCGTTTGTATATCCTGCAGCTCTTGCTAAAATAAACTCAGTATTGTAACCTAAATTTTGTATGTTAATTATATTTTGTTGCACATTCCCGCTACCTCCGCTAGCGAAGCCAATGAATTTAGGCATTCCGTCAGAATTGCCTTCGTTGAAGAATTCATTGCTCTCATACTCGCTATCTTCCAACCAATTAATATAACTTTCGAATTTTTGCCTGTTAAGCTCACAATCATTTGGATCGGCGGGTATAGGGTCTCTGCAAGGATCTACAACCTGACCGTCTTCAGTGATTTGAGGTTCGGGTAAATTAGGTCTATTGGTATAACATGGTTGGTTTGCATTTTTAGTAGCTCCAGAATTGGTGCATCCATCAGTCAAGCAATTGTTTTCACCCTGGACATTTCCGGAATATGTACCTTCTGATTCTTTTTCTACGTTTTCATTATCAATACCACTTAAAAGGCATATATCACCATTTTCCAGATTAAAATCATCTGGATCACCTTGATTATAGGTTTTTGGTATTGATGGGTTGCCCTGGGGTGGTGGTGGTAAACCAGCGTTTCTCAGAATTTCAGTCTGATTAATTCTGCTTCTATAATCTCTTTGCCCTCTTTGTGATTGAGGGGAAATGTAAAAATACTTTTGATCGGTCTTATAGTCTCTGCTATCTGCACATCTTGTAGCAGTTAAATCACCTGCATCTACCTTACCGCTTGTAATTTGCTCGCCAGCAATTGCCGTATATCCATCCCCTACTGATGTATATGCCGCAGCGGTTGTGACAACGTCAGAATCGAATCTAGATGGGGGAGCCTCTGTAAACTCTGGATTATTAGGATTACTAGAAAGTTGATCTTGGTTAATTACAATAGCAGAACGACTCTGTGGCTCGATGTATTGGCCTACTTCCTTGTTCCTATCTAAACAAATTCCTGTACTTGATTCTAGATCTGGCGTTTCTGCATCTTGATCTTTTGCGCAGACTAATTTTTCATTATATTCTGGTGAATTCTCACAAGGCGGAGCAGGAAATGAGCCACCGCTACTGTCTTTCTCTGTATTTTCAGTCGTCAAAGGACCGAAACATTTAGACTGTGGTGTGCCAAAAGCATCTGTCTTAAACTCAGGAACAAAGAAATCTGCAGGGGCTATAGCTTGAGAGTCAAGGGCATCATTTCCTTGCAAGTAAGCGCCAAATTCATTGGCTATACCCATGCAATCATTAGGGATTTTCAAATTACCAGAGAAATCGCTCATAAACCACAAAGGCGAACTTGGTCCAAGGAGAGCGGCCTGGCCAAAATCGCTTAGAGCTTGAGCAGAACCCATTGCGCTTGGCCCCTCAAAAAATACTGCACCGCTTTCTAATTGAAAGTCAGTCTGTAGTGCTCCTTCTTCAACTTGAGCGTCAGTTACCATAACATCAGTCATAAATCTTTCTTGACCATTAAAAGGCATAATTATGACTGAGTCATTGCCAATAATATTTACTGTCATAGAAACATTAACCCACTTATTCCTACTAGGAATTTGTTGAATCTTACGCTCAAGTAATCTAGGTCTAGTTCCGTCTTGGTCGTGACCAACGTGTATAAGTGAAAAAAACAAATTAGCGTCTTCATCCCTTGGGTTGCATTTCATGTATAAAGGACTATAAATTCCTGCAACTTGCATATTGCCTCTGATCGCGTCTTGCCCTTCGGCACTGCTAAAATTACTCCATGAAGCAAATCCATATTCTTGAGTGAATCTAGGCGCAGTGTATGGGTAATTAGGATAACCAGCTTCTTTAGCGTAATCTCTTCTTATTTTCAATTTACAAGAAAAAGTATATTGCCCCCCTTTTTTCGGCCTTGTTCTCCAGTCCATGCTACTAAAAAGTTGAAAGCGAAGATGTGCAGGGAAGCTGTCT
>JAAZVG010000146.1 GCA_018623655.1 Flavobacteriaceae bacterium | reverse complement strand
TCTGCATCCATTGTAATAATTACGTCACCCTTTGCAGCTTTAAACCCTGCATGTAGGGCCTGGCTCTTGCCAAAGTTTTTTTGAAATCTGATCGCTTTTATTTCAGGGCGCTTAGCACATAATTGTTCGATGACTTCCCATGACCCATCTGTACTGCCATCATCGATGTAAATTACCTCAAAATCAGAACGATTGGAGTGCATCACCGATACAATCCAATCGTTCAGTTCAATTAACGAATCACATTCGTTATATAATGGAATAACAATTGATAGCTGCATTGCAGCATCAAAAGTACTATTTTTTAGTGGCTATAACTCGTATCGTCTTAGAAATGCGGCAGGTAATAAAGACAATATAAAACCAAAAATCACAGAGAATAGTAGGCCAAAAGCTGCTTGAATTGCCGGAGTTTGAAACTGTTGCATCATTTCTAACTGAGCATCGATTTGCTCGATCGTCATTTCAGTAGATTCAATCAGTTGCTCTCTTTGAAAATTCATTGCTTTAGTCATGGTATCAGGATCGATAACTTTAGTGAGCAAAATATTGAAAAGAATAACTATGATTCCGCTAATTACCGCAACACCAACACCGATTTTGACGCCTTGCCAAAAAGACATTAGATTGTTGTTTGCATTTCTGAATTGGTACATCGCTACGGCATAGAGGGCGGTAGAGAGTACAATGCTTACGATGGTTACAAAGGCTCCGCCTTGATAGTGCATGTCCATGGTATATAGCATGAAAGAGAAAATGGCGCTTAATACACCTAAGATTGCTCCGTAAAGAAGCATAAATGAGCTTGTTTTGACTGTTGAATTCATGGTTGGTTTATTTTTAGGCAATATACCTTTAATTACCTGAGATTCAAAATTTGTCGTTCGTGGGGTAAGCAAAAAAAGATTGTGCAAAAACAGAAAATATTTTATTTTTGCACACTCGAAAAGAACACGTATTACGATGAAACCAGAAATACACCCAGAAAACTATCGTTTAGTAGCATTTAAAGACATGTCAAACGACGATGTATTTATCACTAAGTCAACTGCTGAGTCTAAGGAGACTATCGAGGTAGATGGCGTTACATATCCAGTAGTGAAGCTCGAAATTTCAAGAACTTCTCACCCTTTCTACACGGGTAAATCGAAATTGGTAGATACAGCTGGTCGAATCGATAAGTTCAAAAACAAATATTCGAAGTTTAAAAAGTAACATACTTTTCAATAGAAATTTCAAAGCACACTAACTGAAAAGTTGGGGTGCTTTTTTTTTGATTGTACTTTTGCTTAAAACAAACCTGCATGCATATAATACTTAGTGATTTTGATCAGACGAGTCGGTTTTATCCACTTACTTTATCTAGACCTATTGCTGATTTGAGGTTTGGGATAACGACCCTGAAAGAAAAGTGGAGTAATGCATTTGAACAAGGTGTGTTGTCATATGATACTACGGATCACTTGTTACCCTTTTATCCTAAGGCACCTGATCATAGCGCGGCGCTTGTGATTAATTCTGCTGTAGTTCCTTCAACAGAACTCGTAGAACGCATTCGTTTATTAAAACCAGGTCAACAAATATTCTGGCAAAAGGTTTGTATCGCTTATGTTCGCCCCGAAAATTTCGACGGAAATCGATCAAATTTTGATACAATCTTCTATGATGATGAGCTTATTTACCTCAACCGGATCACCGATTTGTTTTCCAAATTAGGAGATGTATTAAAATTCGATTTTGAAGGAGCTGAAGTTGGTACTCACTCTGATTTGCACCCTACAAATACAGTTATAGGTAAACATCCGGTTTATTTATCAAAGGGAGCGACTGCCTTTGCGACGATATTTAATACAGAAAATGGGCCTATTTATTTAGGAAAAGGAGCTAAGGTCATGGAAGGTTCTATCCTCAAAGGTCCTATAGCTATAGGTGATTTTTCTTTAGTAAAAATGGGTGCTAAGATTTACGGTCCTACATCGATTGGTCCGTATTGTAAGGTAGGAGGTGAGATTAATAATGTGTCAATGTTTGCATATTCAAATAAGGGACACGAGGGTTTTTTAGGTAATTCAGCTCTTGGACAATGGTGTAATTTAGGCGCAGATACAAATACCAGTAACCTTAAGAATGACTATGATGAGGTAAAGCTATATGATTACCCTTCAAAACGATTCAAAGCTACGGGTCTTCAATTTTGTGGTTTGATCATGGGGGATCATTCCAAAGCAGGAATTAATACCATGTTTAACACTGGAACTGTGGTTGGCTTTAATTCTAATGTTTTTGGCGCAGGGTACTTGAGAAATTTTATTCGGAGTTTTACCTGGGGTGGGCCACAGGGCATGAGTGGTTACCGGTTAGATAAAGCAATTGAAACTGCGGAAAGAGTAATGCAAAGAAGATCTGTTGTATTTAATGAAAGAGATAAGGAGTTATTCAAATCTATATATGAGTTTACTTCAAATGCCGATTTCTAGTGGAAAGTAGAGGTAAAGCAGCTTTTTACACTCTGGGTTGTAAGTTGAACTTTTCAGAAACATCAACACTTGCACGCTCTTTAGAAAAGGAAGGGTATGAAAAGACTTCCTTTGAAGAAAGCGCAGATGTTTATGTGATTAACACATGTTCAGTGACTGAAAATGCGGACAAAAAGTTTAAATCAATAGCTAGGCAAGCACATAAAACGAATCCAGAGGCATTAATTATAGCAGTAGGATGCTATGCTCAATTAAAACCTCAAGAGCTGGCAAAAGTTGATGGGGTAGATATGGTCCTGGGTGCAAAAGAAAAATTCGAATTACCAGCATTCTTAAACGATTTATTACAAGATAAGAGTAGACAATCTACGGTTATCCACGCTTGTGAGATTGATCAAACCGATTTTTATGTTGGGAGTTATGCAACCTCTGAGCGAACACGTGCCTTTCTGAAGGTTCAAGACGGCTGTGATTATCCCTGTACTTATTGCACTATACCAATGGCAAGGGGAATCTCTCGAAGTGACACACTAGATAATGTAATTCATAATGCGCGCGAAATTGCAGCTCAAGATATTAAGGAAATTGTACTCACCGGAGTAAATATTGGTGATTATGGTAAGGGAGAATTTGGTAATAAGCGTCATGAACATACCTTTTTAGAGCTTATACAGGCATTAGATCAGGTAGATGGAATCTCTCGATTACGAATTTCATCTATTGAACCGAATTTACTTTGTAATGATACGATAGACTTTGTTTCAAGAAGTAAAAACTTTGTCCCCCACTTTCATATACCGCTACAGAGTGGATCAGATCAAATTCTGAAGCTAATGCGTCGTCGATACCTAACTACTCTATATACCGATCGAGTAAAGCAAATAAGGGAACAACTTCCAGATTCCTGTATCGGTGTGGATGTAATTGTAGGATTTCCTGGAGAAACTGAAGAACGATTTCTAGAAACCTATCGTTATATAGCTGACTTAGACATATCTTACCTTCATGTTTTTACGTACTCAGAGCGCGAAAACACCTTAGCGTCAGCTATGAAAGATGTTGTCCCAGTTTCAGTGCGTAAAAAGCGTTCAAAAATATTAAGAGCTCTATCGGCACGAAAGCGAAGAGCCTTTTATAACTCCCAAGTAGGAAAATCCAAGAAAGTACTTTTTGAAAAGGATATCCAAAAAGGATACTTAGAAGGCTTTACAGAAAACTATCTAAGGGTAAGACATCCTTGGAATCCCGAATTGGAAAATAAGATGTGTAACGTTGAAATTATTGCAAT
>JAAZVG010000002.1 GCA_018623655.1 Flavobacteriaceae bacterium | reverse complement strand
TGTGGCCAATGGCTGATTAAGAGAGATGTAACCTAACTGCCGGTGGAACGAATAATCTAAACCGGCTTCTAACTTTCGCGCATTTTCCAAAGAAGCATAGTCTAAGCCGTTTACTAAAGGCTCGCCTAACAAACTTAATCCAGAGGCGGCACCAGCCACAGTTCTTATTGAACTGGGAAGACCTTCACCTCCTATCGAATTTGGATTGAGTAAGTTGGCCTTATTATCGGGTAATGACTCAGTAGCCGTAAAAAAACTCTGTGGCCCGTTAAACCTAACCTTGTCAGGATCGTATTCACCGAGGTCTTGAAAGCCTACAATTTGCCTAACATTCTCTGTTTGTTGTGATCGATTGGTCACCCATACTTCAATTCGCGTTATTTGAATATTAGAAGCGATGAAGGGATAATTCTTAAGTGCTAGATCATAGGCGTCTCTAAAATGTTGACTTAGGAAAAAGTGAGTGTTCTCCTCATAATCGAGCGCGGTCAATTCGAATTCATTGACCACAGAACCATTTTGAGTACTAATTGTATTGCGCTGAGATCGCTGTTCTGCATAAACGGCGGTCACAGAGGTACGCCCAAACTGTAAATCAGTTTTGAGTCCAAATAAATTCTGAGCCCCAGTCATTAAACTACTATTGAGCGGCATACTCACATTACCAAACTCAATATTCCGAATTAAATCGTCTTCATTTGGGTTATACTCTATTTTAAACAAGTTTTGAAAATCAAAGCTCGAGCGAGAGTCCATATTTGCTTGAACTCGTAAACGTTCTCCAACTTGCGCATCAACATTTAAATCGAATTGCTGATCAATATCAAGAACGGTACTTCTTTGATTACGAACAGAAACAGATGGATTTTCTGATTTCTGACTAAGAGCACCTAGGTCAAGTGAAAAGCCTCCTGAAGCGTCCACTGTTATGGTATTACCACCAAATATGGATTCAAAAAAAGCAGAATTAACATAATAGGTTGGTAGTAAATCCTCACGTGCGTCAGTTACCGTATCATTTACTTTCGAAAGCGCATCCGTTTTTGTTTGGTAATTAGACTTAATTATCTGAGCTCGAAGCGCCTCGTAATATTGCGTGAAACTTAAATACCTTGGATAACCTACTACTTTTCCCGACACAGAAGGTAATAGCTCGTATCGATTATGAACAGGATCATACTGATAAATCTCTTCGATCCCATAAGGGGACAATGCAGGTAATTTCTGTGCCAGAGTGAATGGGATTACAAAGAAGGCAAACAGTACACAAAGAGACCGTATTGAATCCAGTCTAATTTTCAATTTAAAGTGCGTTTAGCGTATTCTTTATGAGATCCTCTACGCTCATCTCAGAATCTGCTGTTAAGAGTTTATCTACAATTTTTTGTACTGATTTTCTTGAAAAACCAAGCACCTCCAATGCGGCAATTGCCTCTTCCCCATTCTGTCCATTGACAGCTCTCGCGCTAATCACATCTTCAGCACCCTCTAATGCTAAGACTTTATCCTTCAATTCGAGAATCATTCTTTGAGCCGTTTTTGCTCCAATACCCTTAACCGATTGCACAATAGCTACCTGTTCAGATCCTATAGCGCCAACCACTTCAGATGGACTAAGTGAAGAAAGCATCGTTCTAGCTGTTGCTGCGCCAACACCACTCACCGAGATGAGCAAGCGAAAAACCGAACGCTCAAATTCAGATAAAAATCCGAAAAGTGTATGGCTATCTTCCTTGATTTGAAGATGAGTGTATAAAAGCTGTTCCTCTTCTGAACTCAATCCAGAGAAGGTATTAAGAGAAACTTCAAGATGATAACCTACCCCATTGCACTCAAGAATCACATGAGTGGGAGTTTTTTCAATCATTCGACCTCTGAGGTGGCTAATCATAGTAGTTTATTTTTTTGTTGCGCGTTGCGCGTCAGTTACCGCTATAGAGGTCATATTAATAATTTCCTCTACACTTGCTCCTAACTGCAAAATATGTATTGGCTTATCAAGACCAAGCATCACAGGGCCAATCGACTTTACTCCATGTAACTCTTTCATGAGTTTATAGGTAATGTTGGCTGAATCTAGATTCGGGAATATCAATGTATTGACTTTTCGATTGGCCAATTTCGAAAATGGAAAGGTTTGGGACCCCATCTCTGGATTGAGTGCAAAATCTGCTTGAATCTCTCCGTCAACAATTAGATCTGGGTGGTCTCTGTGAAGAATTTTGACCGCATTCTTTATCTTTCGTGCCTCAGGTTTATTCGAAGAACCATAATTTGAGAAAGAAAGCATTGCCATCACTGGTTCATATCCAAACGCTCGAACCTCTTTTGCCGTCATGGCAGCAATCTCAGCTAGTTCTTCAGCTGTCGGATTCACATTAATCGCAGTATCTGCTAAAAACAATGGGCCACGTGGTGTCATCATGATATTCATCGTAGCAGCTCTTTTGATATCTGGACCTCTACCTACTGTCTCCAAAACGGGAAGAAGCACTTTTGGAAACGAGCGAGAATAACCCGAAATCATGGCATCAGCCTCACCAGAAAGAACCATCATTGGACCAAAATAGTTTCTGTGCATCATTCTGACACCCGCACTATACCTTTGAACTCCTTCTCGTTCACCACGGCTCCATAACAGCTTAGCAAATTCGTCGCGACGAGCTTGTTGATCGTCATCAGAGGGATCAATAATAGGAACCTCAGCATCGAATTCAAGCTCTTCTTTCAGGCTCTCAATAACTTCCTTATCGCCAAGCAGAATGGGATAAGCCATACCTTCATCAGAAACAAACTGAGCAGCTTTAAGTACATCGATCTGATCTGCTTCTGCAAAAACAACGCGTTTCGGATTTTGCTTCGCCTTATCGTGAAGAGTACGAATAAATTTATTATCGTTACCCGAACGAGCCATAAGCTCTTCCTCGTATTTCTCCCAGTCTGAAATTTCAACCTGGGCCACCCCAGATTCCATAGCAGCTTTGGCCACCTCCACTGGGATTTTAGAAATAAGTCTTGGGTCAAAAGGTTTTGGAATGATATACTCTCTACCAAATGCCAATCGAGTAATGTCATAAGTAATATTAACCTGTTCGGGTACTGGCTCCTTTGCTAAATCAGCCAAAGCACGAACCGCAGCCATTTTCATAGCTTCATTAATCTTGGTAGCTCGAACGTCAAGCGCTCCCCTAAAAATAAAAGGAAAACCTAAAACATTATTGACCTGATTAGGATGGTCTGAGCGACCTGTAGCCATAATAATATCTTCTCTTGTACGAATAGCCAAATCATAATTGATTTCAGGATTTGGATTTGCCATTGCAAATACAATAGGATTTTCAGCCATCGACTCAAGCATCTCTGGGGTAACGATATCAGCAATAGAAAGACCGATAAATACATCTGCTTTGACCATGGCCTCTTCAAGAGTATGAACATCAATCGCAGTTGCAAACTCCTGCTTCGATAAACTCAGGTTTTCACGATCCTTACGAATCACTCCTTTACTATCAAGCATGATAATATTCTTTGAAGAAGCACCAAAGGCCTTATAGAGTTTTGTACAAGAAACAGCGGCAGCACCAGCTCCACTAACTACAATTCGAACATCTTCAATCTTCTTTTCAGCCAATTCAAGCGCATTGATTAGAGCAGCAGCAGAAATAATTGCAGTACCATGTTGATCATCATGCATCACAGGAATATCTAATTCCTCCTTTAATCTACGTTCTATTTCAAATGCCTCTGGGGCTTTGATGTCTTCTAGATTGATACCTCCAAAGGTTGGAGCAATACGCTTGACCGTTTCTACAAACTCGTCAACATCTGTGGTATCTATTTCAATATCCATACCATCGATGTCAGCAAAAATTTTGAAAAGCACACATTTACCTTCCATCACAGGCTTTGAAGCCAATGGACCTATATCACCTAAACCGAGTACGGCCGTTCCATTTGAAATAACTGCTACAATGTTTCCTTTGGCGGTATACTTATAGGCATCGGTTGATGTTTCTGCTATCTCTAGGCAAGGCTCGGCAACTCCAGGAGAGTAGGCAATAGCCAAATCTCTCTGGGTTTGATAAGGCTTGGTCGGAACAATCTTAATCTTACCCGGCTGTGGTTTTGCATGATATACGAGTGATTCTCTTCGCTGTCTCGAGTTTCTCATTTCGGATATATTGTATATCAAAGATAAGTGTTTCCCTCGCTGGGAAGGTCACAAAAAAGAATTAGTCCTTACCAGAACATTCCAACAAAAATCGCGGTTATGATAAGTAAAATAACCGAAAGGGTACGATAGTTTTTATACCAAGGAAGTCCTTTTAACTGCTCAGTTTCTTCATTGTAGAATGATCTCTTGTAAGTATACTCAGCAACTTTTTGTTCATCTACATGACCTGTATATAGACTGACCGATACGTTAACTACTACCGCAATAGCAAAAAGCAAATTGGCTTTAGCTAAAAAGTGAAGGTCATTGAGAAAAGGAGACCAATCAAATGAAGCTGAAAGAATCATAAATACTGCGAAAGCACCTCCAACTATTAAACTTGAAAACGCCCCATTAGCATTGGATTTCTTCCAAAAAAGACCTAGGATGAAAGTGGCTACAACTGGTGGTGAAGTAAATGCAATAACCAATTGCAAGTATCCCCATAGAGAGTCACTAACTTTTTCGATAAAAGGAACCCACATAGCGGCTAATACCACTAAAACTAAAGTGGTAATTTGTCCAACTCTTACAAGCTGCTTACCATCTAACTCAGGCTTGAATTGCTTAACAAAGTCCATAGTGATAAGAGTCGAAGCCGAGTTAAACGTAGCTGAAACAGAAGACATCATTGCAGCTAATAAACCTGCCACAACCAGACCGAGAACACCGGTTGGTAATAATTGAAATAGTAAAACAGGATAGGTCAAGTTAGGACAGTCGGTAAGTGAGGCACACATCTCTCCACTGGCTAAAGGATAATTAAGTCCGGTGATATCTAAATCGTTGAAAAGTAATAAAGCTAAAACACCAGGGACAATCATGATAAAAATAACGGGTAACTTCAGAAAACCTGCAAACAGTGCCCCCATACGACCATGATGAAGATCCTTTGCACCTAGAACTCGCTGTACCATAAACTGGTTATTTGCCCAGAAATAAAATCCTAACAAGGCAACTCCAGAAATTAATCCCCACCAAGGCATGAACTCGTCATTAGCGGGTCTAACTAAGCTAAACACTTCCTTAGCTGTTTCGGGTATGTAAGAACCATTAGCTGCTCGATCCCCGAAATCAATTTGACCAGCAGATAACATGCCGTCTAAGCTATCCATCATAGCCGACCAGCCACCACCTAATTGATCGAAGGCGAAATAAGTAATTAGACATGAACCAATGATTAATAAAATTGCCTGGATCACTTCAGTTTGAATTACAGAGTTTAGCCCTCCAGGAATCGTGTAAGCCGCTGCCGCAATGGCTAAAAGGATAATTATCGTAGTCGAACTATATTCTGGGAAAAGAAGCTTTAATACAATCGAACCTACGTAAAGCGCTGCAGCTGTATCCACCATCACGTTACCTATCACAGTAATCAATGAGAAATAATATCTCGAACGCTTATCAAAACGTCTCTCTAAAAATTCAGGCATGGTGTAGACGCCCGATTTTAAGTAAAAAGGCAAAAAGAAAACCGAAAATATGATCAAGACAATCACCGCATACCACTCATAGTTGTACACGTTAATATTTGTCTGAAATCCGTCAGAGGCCAGACCTACTAGGGTAGAACTCGAAATGTTTGCAGAAAAGAGAGCAATCCCGACAATTGGCCAAGTCATTGTTCGGCCTCCTAAAAAATAATCTTCAGAGTTTTCTCTCTTCGATTTTGAAATCCCATAGATAACAATACCTATGAGGTAGACTACAATAACTCCAATATCGAGTGTGCTTAATTGGTTCATGGTTGTAAGTTTAGTCCATGAATATAGCTACTTTTTCAAAAAATCAATGTTTCTTTTTAAGCCCGAATACTTAGTACGCTTAACTGCAGATTTTTTAAACACTCTTGCAAAGGTCTCTTCGGTCATTTCGATCCAATCTCGCTTTTCTAGTTCTAATAGTTCAGCATTTGGATCAAATAGCGGCTCGTTATGAGTTTTAGAAAATCGATTCCAAGGACATACATCTTGGCAGGTATCACAACCAAACGTCCAGTCATCGAACATACCCTTGTAGCTTTCGGGTATAGCCTCTTTAAGTTCTATGGTAAAATAAGAAATACATCGTGATCCATCAACGACGGCTGGAGCAATAATAGCTTGTGTAGGACAAGCATCTATACATGCAGTACAGCTTCCGCAGTGATCTGTTGTTACTGGATGATCATATTCAAACTCTAGATCAAGAATAATTTCAGCTAAAAAGAAAAAAGAGCCTTTCTGCTTACTAATTAAATTGGCGTTTTTCGCAATCCATCCTAGACCCGATTTTTGAGCCCAAGACTTTTCTAAAATAGGTGCAGAATCAACAAAAACTCTACCCTCAATAGACCCGAATTCCTCTTGTAATTCTTGAAACAAGGCACGTAATTTCTTCTTAATTACCTCATGATAGTCTTGACCGTAAGCATATTTAGAAATTTTAAACTGCTTTTGCTTAAAAGCAATCCTTTCTGACGGATAATAATTGAATAACAAAGAGATGACTGATTTAGCCCCGGGAACCAATTTGGTAGGGTTAAGTCGCAAATCAAAATTGCGCTCCATGTACGACATTTTACCGTGATAACCCTTATTTAGCCAAGACTCTAATCGAGGAGCATCTTCTTCAAGAAACCCGGCCTTTGCAATACCAGAAGATAGAAACCCATGACGCATAGCCGCCTTCTTTAAGAAAACAGTACGCCTATGTAGCTTCTCATCCTTCTGCATGTTTATTCAAATAGTCCTTTCTGACTTGTAGACCTCGTCTTTCCTAAATGAGTGTACGCAAGAGGTGTAGCTTCTCTTCCTCTAGGTGTTCTAATTAAAAATCCTTCTTGAATCAAAAAGGGCTCATAAACCTCCTCGAGAGTTTCAGGATTTTCAGAAACAGCCGTCGCCAAGGTGTTAATCCCAACGGGGCCTCCCGAAAACTTATCGATTAGTGTAGATAGAATTTTATTATCCATTTCATCCAAACCATGTGCATCCACATTGAGCGCTTTTAGACCGAATTGAGCAATATGGAGATCAATGGTTCCATTTCCTTTAATTTGAGCAAAATCTCGAACTCTGCGCAATAAAGCATTACAAATTCGAGGAGTACCCCTACTTCTACCAGCAATTTCAACAGCAGCACTTTCATCCATAGGAATTCGTAAAATTTCTGAACTGCGCAAAGCGATGGTAGAAAGCAACTCAGTACTATAATATGAAAGTCGAGATTGAATACCGAAGCGAGCACGCATTGGAGCTGTTAATAGACCCGATCGCGTAGTTGCACCAATAAGTGTAAATGGTTTAAGGTGAATCTGGACAGATCGAGCATTTGGGCCCGTTTCAATCATGATATCAATCTTATAATCTTCCATTGCAGAATAAAGGTACTCTTCAACCACTGGACTTAAACGATGAATCTCATCTATAAACAACACATCTCGCTCTTCTAAATTGGTAAGAAGACCAGCGAGATCACCTGGTTTATCAAGAACAGGACCCGAAGTGATTTTTATATTGACATCTAATTCATTTGCTAAAATATGTGCAAGGGTCGTCTTTCCTAACCCGGGAGGGCCATGAAGTAAGGTATGATCTAGAGCTTCATCTCGAAGATTAGCAGCCTCTACGAAGATCTTTAAATTCTCAAGAACGGCCTCTTGTCCTGCAAAATCATCAAATCCCCTTGGTCTAAGGGCCCGCTCAATGTCAAACTCCTCCTTTTCAAAATGAGCTCCAGTAGCGTCTAAGTTCTCGTTCATGTTCAAAGCTTTACTTAAAGGTAGGCAATCCTCATAAAAAAAGCCCCGCAATTGCAGGGCTTCGTATATAGAAAACTTGTTATTATTAGTGATTTAGCTCTTCTTCGTTTGGCTGCAGAGGGATGTTTTGAGGAACGAAATCTTGTCCTTCAATTATATACGAGCCATCCTCATAGGTTTTACTGTAATCATAAGACCAGCGATGAACCTCAGGAATCGCCCCAGGCCAGTTTCCGTGTATGTGTTTCTGTGGCGCCGTCCATTCTAAAGTATTTGAATTCCAAGGATTTAGTGAACCTTTCTTACCATAGAAAATACTGTAAATGAAGTTGTACACAAACACTAGCTGAGCTGCGGCAGCGATAAGTGCGAAGACAGTCATTAAAATTTGAACATCTGTCAATTCGTCAAACATCGGAAACGCCGTGTTCTGATAATATCTTCTAGGAACACCAGCCATTCCAACAAAATGCATAGGGAAGAATACCCCATAAGAAGCTACGGCAGTTACCCAAAAATGGATATAACCTAAATTCTTATTCATCATACGCCCCTGGAACATTTTAGGGAACCAGTGGTATACTCCAGCAAACAGACCATAAAGTGCAGAGATACCCATTACTAAATGGAAGTGAGCTACGACAAAATAAGTATCGTGAACATTGATATCTAGTGTGCTATCCCCGAGAATGATTCCTGTTAATCCTCCTGTAATGAAGGTAGATACAAGACCAATAGAAAAGAGCATGGCTGGATTCAATTGAAGATTACCCTTCCATAAAGTCGTGATATAGTTGAAAGCTTTTACCGCAGATGGGATAGCTATCAGTAATGTAGTAAAGGTAAAAACAGAACCAAGAAATGGATTCATACCCGAAATAAACATGTGGTGACCCCACACGATCGTAGAAAGGAAAGCAATACCTAAAATAGATGCAATCATCGCACGGTATCCGAAGATAGGCTTACGAGCATTGGTAGACATTACTTCTGAAGTAATTCCCAATGCAGGTAATAAAACGATGTAAACTTCAGGGTGACCTAAAAACCAAAAAAGGTGCTCATAAAGTACAGGTGAGCCTCCTTGGTAGTGCAGCACCTCCCCTTGGATGAAAATATCTGAAAGAAAAAAAGAGGTTCCAAAACTACGGTCCATGAGCAGTAATAGTGCAGCGGAAAGTAGTACTGGGAAAGAAACAACCCCAATAATGGCGGTTACAAAGAACGCCCAAATCGTAAGTGGAAGACGTGTCATTGTCATTCCCTTAGTTCTAAGATTCAGAACTGTCACGATGTAGTTCAACGATCCTAATAGTGATGAAGCAATAAAAATGGCCATCGAAACCAACCATAATGTCATTCCTAGGCCTGATCCTGGTTGTGCTTGTGGAAGCGCTGAGAGTGGTGGGTAAACCGTCCATCCAGCAGCAGCAGGCCCAGCTTCTACAAATAACGAAGCCAACATAATCGCACATGACAAGAAAAACAGCCAATAAGATACCATATTAAGGAAACCTGATGCCATATCTCGTGCACCAATCTGAAGCGGAATAAGCAAATTCGAAAAGGTACCACTTAAACCAGCAGTTAGGACAAAGAATACCATGATAGTACCGTGAATCGTTACCAATGCCAGATAAATATCAGCATCCATTACCCCGTCTGGCGCCCACTTGCCAAGAAGTGCTTTGAAAACAGGAGAAGCCTCTCCAGGCCATGCTAATTGCATACGGAATAATAGGGACATTGCGATTCCAATGAAGCCCATGATTAATCCAGTAATCAAGTACTGCTTAGCAATCATCTTGTGATCTTGACTAAAAATGTACTTGGTAATAAAGGTTTCTTTGTGATGGTGTTCTGCCTCGTGAGCCATAATACTACCTTATTTAAACTTTTAAATTTTCTTTTTCGTTACAAATTTAGGGAACTGCGATAACAGTTTCACTAAAGGTTTTCTGAGAGTCTATCCAATTCTGAAAATCTTTTTCTGACTCTACAATGATTTTCATCTGCATGTTGTAATGTGATTTACCACATATCTTATTACATAAGAGAACATAGTCAAATTGCCAAGGATCACTATTTTCTTCACCTGCAGCTGCCCGCTCAGCACGAATTTTATTTGTTCTCTTAACCTTATCGATGATTTCGGGCTGCAAACGCATCTCTTCAGTAGTCATCGTTGGCGTAAAGGAAAACTGAGTAACCATACCTGGAACACAGTTCATCTGAGCTCTAAAGTGTGGCATGTAAGCTGAGTGAAGAACATCCTGGGAACGCATATAAAAGTTAACCTTACGACCTACCGGTAAATGCAACTCTTTTACGATGATATCGTCAATAGCATTCGGATCAGATTCATCGAGCCCAAGAACATTGGCCTTATCGATATCGATTAGGCGCGTACTTGCATCTCCTAGCACATTATCCTCACCTCCATAACGGGCCGTCCAGTTAAACTGCTGGGCATATAACTCAACGACTAAAGGGTCTCCTTCATCATTGATATCCATGATATTAGTCCATGAATAAAGGCCATAAAGAATGAGTGCGGCAAGAGTGATAACAGGAATGATAGTCCAAATCAACTCCAGCTTGTCATTGTCGGCATAGAAAAGAGCTTTTTTTCCTTTTGCACCGCGATATTTATATCCAAAGTAATGGAGCAAGAATTGAGTAATGGTTTGTACAAAGAAAATGATAGCGAAAGAAATCCACATCAAGCGATCATAATCTACTCCATGTTCTGAGGCAGGAATTGATAATACCATCTTTCCGTACTTAGAAAAACTAAAAATGGTAATACCATAGATGAACACAAGGAATGCAAACAGCAGGTAGCCATTGTAATTGTTGTCTTCATCATCGGCGATAGTTGAATCCGATTTCTTACCTCTTGAAAGTTGCGATAATTCAAAAATCTTAGCTAACTGCCATACTGCAATCGCAACAAGAGCTAAAACTGCTAGAATTAATGGTGTTGTCATGTTTATTATCTAACGTCGTTATTTTAATAGTGAAAATGTTTACTCTCCTCTAATAGAGCATTTCCTTTTGGTTCCACTGCAACCTTAGTAAGCGAAGTAGCAACCACATAAAGAAATAGACCCGCAAAGAATAATATTCCACCTAATTCAGGGATACCGAAAGACCAATGAGCCCCAACAGTACCTGGCATAATCATATTATAAAAATCAAAGTAATGACCGATAAGAATAACGATTCCAACAGTCTCAACAAACCAAGGAATACGTTTATAATCGCTTCTCATAATCACAAGCAATGGAAAAATAAAGTTCAGTACTAACATCCCTAAGAAAGGAACTTTATATGCTTCAAATCGCATCACATAATAAGTCACCTCTTCTGGAATATCGGCGTACCAAATCAACATAAACTGGCTAAACCACAAATAGGTCCAGAAAATGCTGATACCAAACATGAATTTGGCAAGATCATGAACATGAGAGCTATTTACAGATTCGAGAAGACCTTTAGACTTAAGATAAAGTGTGAATAAAGCAATTACCGTAATACCAGACACAAAGAAACTTGCGAACACGTACCATCCGAATAGCGTACTAAACCAGTGAGGGTCAAGACTCATAATCCAATCCCAAGACATCATTGATTCAGATACGAGGAAGAAAGCTAAGAAACCAGCGGCTAACTTGAAGTTAGTAATGAAAGGTTTGTTGTCTGAGGCGGTCTCTTCGGCTAGTGATAGTTTTCTAGAATACTGTCTGTAAGCAATCCATCCTCCAATATATAAAGCTGCACGAATAAGAAAGAAAGGAGTATTTAAGTACCCACTTTTGTTCTGAATTAATTTGTCATGTGCTACTACATCAGCATCCATCCAAACAAATAGATGATTCATATGAAGCCCAGATAGAACAAAGAATATGAATAAAATGATACCCCCTGGAATAAGGTAAGAGGTAATACCCTCCATCACTCTAAATAAAAGTGGCGACCAACCTGCCTGAGCAGCACGATTAATCGCATAAAAAGCCAAAACTCCAAGAGCAATTAAGAATGAGAATAACGCACCTACGTAAAAGGCAGACCAAGGTCTATTCTTCATCTGGTCTAGAACATGCTGATCATGAGAAGAATCGTGTTCATCAGCAGAGGTAGCATGAGTATCATGACTCATGGGTTCATCATGACCTTCAGAATGGGTATTTTCTTCGGTAGCAGTATGATGAGATTCATCATTTCCATGGTGAGCTTCAGCAAGAGTTGGGTGATCTGCACTGTGGTGTTCTCCACCGTGATCACCTTCATGAGATGCCATAATAGCTTTAGCCTCTTCAATGGTTGTAGGAGCGCTCATAAAACCATAACCTAGGCCTAAAAGCCCTAACCCCATAAGTATAAGGGTAGTTATCTTAAATCGTTGTGAAAACTGATACATACTAATTTGCTTATTTCGTTAGGTCCTTTTTTAATTCCATTACATAAGCAGAAATCTGCCAAATCTCCTCTTCACTGCTCAATTGAGCTGCGTAAGAACCCATTGAGTTAAGACCGTAATAAATGGTGTGATACGTACTTCCTACAGTGATGTTACGAGCTACATCAGCATAGGTAGGTACCCCTAAAATTTTCTCACGCTTTACTAATGTACCCTGACCATCACCTTTAATGCCATGACAAATAGCGCAGTACACATTGTAAAGTTCTTTTCCTTTGGCAAGATCACTATCGCGATTTTCAACTAAAAGTGGATTTTTATCAACTCTGGCCAATTCCTTACCCTCAAGAGTATTGTCAAATCTATAAGGTAACCAACCTCTAGGAACGGTTCCCTCTGCAGGCAATAAGGCTGCAGTATTTTCAGGTAAAATAGGAGCCTCACCGTAAGTTTCATAGCCTACAGACTCATACATGTTAGGGAAATATTGAAAATTAGGCTTGCTCTTATCAAAGCAAGACACCGCCGTTAAGGCTAGAGCGATGAGCGTAATTTTAGATAAAACTGACTTCATGTATTAAGCTTTAGGAACCTGAACCTCTATGGCCCCGGTATCAAGTAAAAGTTCGGTTAATTTCTCTTCCTGATCTGACTTAACAGCAACCTCCATAAGGAAAAGATCACTTGTCGTTCTAGGATTAGGGTTTTCAGCTTTCTTGAAAGGCCACATTCGACTTCTCAAATAAAAGGTTATTACCATGAGGTGAGCAGCAAAGAACACTGTCATCTCAAACATCACTGGTATGAATGCCGGTAAATTTTGAAAAAAGGTGAAACTCGGCTTTCCGCCAATGTCCTGAGGCCAATCTTCGATCATAATGTAATTCATCATGGTGATTGCTACCGTTAGACCAAGTACTCCATATAAGAAAGCAGCCATTGAAATACGGCTATCTTCAAGACCTAAGGCCTTATCTAGCCCGTGTACAGGAAAAGGAGTGTAAACCTCTTCAATATGATACTTTTGTCCACGAACCTGCTTGACGGCATTCATCAGAATGTCATCATCAGTATAAAGCGCTCTAAAAACTTTTGATGCCATATTAGTGATCGGTGGTTAAGTTAGTATTAGATTCTTCCACCTCGTAAGTGGTTACTTTACCTCTAGGAGGCATTTCGTATAAAGGTTTACCTTCAGCTCGAAGGGCCTTGTAATTGTCAGCAGAAGATTTAAGGATAGACTTAACCTCAGCTTGCGCAATTACAGGGAACGTTCTTGAATAGAGCAGGAATAAGACAAAGAAGAAACCAATCGTTCCGATAAAGATTCCGATATCAACGAAAGTCGGAGAGAACATCGTCCATGAAGATGGAAGGTAGTCACGGTGAAGTGAAGTAACGATAATTACAAATCGTTCAAACCACATACCGATATTTACAACAATTGAAATAAAGAAAGAGAACATAATGCTCGTTCTGAGTTTCTTGATCCACATGAATTGAGGTGAGAACACATTACAAGTCATCATCGACCAATAGGCCCAAGCGTAAGGACCAGTTGCACGGTTTAGAAAGGCGTACTGCTCATACTCTACTCCTGAATACCAAGCGATAAAAAGCTCGGTGATATAGGCGCATCCAACAATCGAACCAGTAATCATAATTACAATATTCATAAGTTCAATGTGCTGAAGTGTAATATAGTCTTCAAAGCCTACTACTTTTCTCATAATAATAAGCAAGGTGTTTACCATGGCAAATCCTGAGAAGATCGCCCCAGCTACGAAATAAGGAGGGAAAATCGTAGTATGCCATCCAGGAATCACAGAGGTCGCAAAGTCAAAAGATACAATCGTATGTACAGAAAGTACTAGTGGCGTTGCAAGACCTGCAAGAACTAGAGAAACTTCTTCAAAACGCTGCCAGTCTTTAGCTCTACCCGTCCATCCAAAACTTAAAAGGCTATAAATTTTCTTTTGAAATGGACGAACCGCGCGGTCTCTAATCATTGCGAAGTCTGGGAGTAATCCTGTCCACCAAAATACAAGCGAAACCGATAGATAGGTTGAAATCGCAAACACGTCCCATAATAGCGGCGAGTTAAAGTTTACCCAAAGCGAACCGTATTGGTTAGGAATAGGAAGCACCCAGAAAGCCAACCAAGGTCTACCCATGTGAATAATAGGGAATAAACCTGCTTGGATCACTGAAAAGATGGTCATCGCTTCAGCCGAACGGTTAATCGCCATACGCCACTTCTGTCTAAAAAGAAGAAGTACAGCAGATATAAGTGTTCCCGCGTGACCAATACCTACCCACCAAACAAAGTTGGTAATATCCCAAGCCCAGTTTACTGTTTTATTAAGACCCCAAACACCAATACCTGTAGCAATGGTGTAGATGATCGATCCTAAACCCCATAAAAAGGCTACAAGTGCAATGGAGAAAACGATCCACCATTGTTTATTTGCCTTTCCCTCAACAGGACGGGCAATATCATTCGATACATCGCTGTAACTCTTTGAGCCAGTTACTAGCGGTTTACGTATCGGAGCTTCATAATGCGATGCCATAATAGATTGTATTATTAATGATTAGGCCTTTTCGGTATTTCTTACTTTAACATGGTAGAACACATTAGGTTGTGTACCTACGTGCTCTAATAAATGGTACATGCGCTCGCTCTCTTTAAGTTTAGCAACTCGACTTTCTTTATCGTTAATATCACCAAATACTAAAGCACCTGTATCACAAGCAGCAGAACAAGCCGTTTGGAATTCACCATCTTTAATAGTGCGCCCCTCAGCTTTAGCATCCAAAATGGTTTTTTGTGTACGTTGAATACACATCGAACATTTTTCCATTACCCCTCGAGAACGTACGTTAACATCAGGGTTAAGAACCATTCGACCTAAGTCATTGTTCATGTGGAAATCAAACTCGTCGTTTTGACTGTATAAGAACCAGTTAAAGCGACGAACTTTATAAGGACAGTTATTTGCGCAATATCTTGTACCAATACAGCGATTGTATGCCATGTGATTGTGACCTTGACGAGAGTGTGAAGTTGCAGCAACAGGACAAACCGTCTCACAAGGAGCATGATTACAGTGCTGACACATTACCGGCTGAAAGGCAACTTGGGGATTTTCTGAAGGATCTTCCATAGAACCAAATCCACTTAAACTTCCGTTATCGCCAAATAAACCATCAAGGTTTTCTTTCTTTTCTGTATCCTCAATGAAACTTTCTTCAGAAGAGTAATATCTATCAATTCGCAACCAGTGCATATCTCGTGAAACTCGAATTTCATGCTTACCAACCACAGGTACATTGTTCTCTGCGTGACAAGCAATAACACAAGCTCCACATCCGGTACATGCGTTAAGATCAATCGATAAGTTAAAATGATGACCTACAGTACGGTCGAACGATTCCCAAAGGTCGACAGAGGTTGCTGGAACTTCTTGATGATCTAAAGAAACCATTGGAGTCGGGTTCCATTCTTCAGAAGGCTTACTAATGAAATCTTCCAAAGTGGTTTCCTTGATAATATCACCACGTCCCATTAAGGTTTTGTGAAGCTGAACGCATGCAAATTCATGCATTCCACGTTCTTTTTCAATTGTAACCGACTGAACTTTAGACTGTCCTAGATAAAGCGAATAAGCATTTACTCCAGTCTGCATTTCGTCTTGAATACCTAATTTGCGACCGTAACCTAGTGCTAAACCAACGGTACCCTTAGCTTGACCCGGTTGAATAAGAACGGGTACACGATTTAAGGATACATCACCAACTTTTAAGGTAACATAACTCCCGTCGAGCCCACCGTTGGCAACATTTACATTTTCAAGGCCATAAGCTAACGCATCTGCCTTAGAAATGGTTAAATAGTTATCCCAAGACGCTCTTGAAATAGGATCTGGAAACTCTTGCAGCCAAGGGTTATTTGCCATTTGCCCATCACCCATTCCGGTCTTAGTATAGAGCACTAACTCAATACCATTAGAAGAGGATGAAGAAAGCTTGTTAACAGCAGATTCTAAATCTGTATTGCTCACAATAAACGTACTAGGAGTGCTTTGAGAACGGTAAAAAACACCATCTTGAACCGCTTGGCTCCATGAACTACCATTTAAAATAGAGCCTCTCCAGTTATTTTGAATAAAATCATGATAGGTTTCAGAAAGTCCAGACCAAACAAGTAATGATTGTTCAAATTGACGAGTATCAAATAAATTTCTAATTACAGGCTGAGTAATCCCATAGTGGCCCTTTTTGATCTCAACATCACCCCATGATTCAAGGAAATGAGAGGCGGATGCTACAAAAGTAGAAGCAGCTGCGGTCTCAGTTAATGAGAAAGAAGAAGTAACAGAGAATCCAATCTGTCCTAAAGCGGCAGCAAATGCGTCGGTGTCAGGAGCGCTGTAGATTGGGTTAACCCCATCAATCAGAATGGCACCAATCTCTCCCTTATTCGCAGCAGTAACTATATCTTCAAGAACTGAAGCAGAAGCTGAACGCACGTATTTGGGTTTCGCTACATCAAAAGCGTCACTATTCAAAAATTCATTAATGGAAAGGGTAATCAATTGAGCATCTCTATCATCAATACCACAAAGAACAACTGCTCTAGAACCAGCAGTCTTCAGTCTTTGCGCCATCGCATTAATATGACCAGAGATCGCTGTGCTAGATTCTGACGCTGAGACTCCGTTTAATGCGTTATATAATGCAGCTAGCGCTCTCTTCTGTTCTACTGTAGTAAGTGGAATACGCTTATCAGCATTCGCACCACTCAAAGTCATATTAGACTCCATTTGCACATGGTGTGACATCTTTCCATGGTGAGGAACACGATTTTTCGCATATGCTTTTGAATAACCACCCCCTTGCCAATCACCTAAGAAATCGGCATCAAAAGAAACAATAATATCTGCTTCAGATAAATCATAATCAGCAAGCGCTCTTTCACCATAAGCTAACTCAAAAGCATCTAGGGCAGAGGCAGATGAAATAGCATCATAAGTGTGGTATTCTACATTAGCATATTTAGACTTTAGAGCTTCGATCGCCTTCAAGTAAGACGGACTCGCCTTGGTTCCAGAAAGAACAACAACTTTTTTTCCTGTGTTCTTAGCACTTTCTAATCTCGCGATAACAGCTGCATCTAAATCATCCCAAGAAATCGCAGATCCAGAAGCCTCAGGCCCTTGTAGTCTATTCTTATCGTAAAGATTAAGCACAGATGCTTGAACACGAGCATTAGCACCTCCGAAAAGGGTAGCACGATCATTATTCTCAATTTTAATTGGTCGGCCTTCGCGTGTCTTAACAAGGATGCTAGCAAAATCATATCCATCAGCTATCGTTGTAGCGTAGTAGTTTGCAACCCCGGGCACAATCTCATCAGGTTGAATTACGTAAGGTATCGACTTCTTAACCGGCCCTTCACAAGCCGCAAGCGTTGCAGCAGCAGTGCTAAAACCCAAGAACTTAAGAAAATCTCTACGTGTAGATTGAGAATCCTTAAGTGTTGATTCCTGTTCAAGAAAGTCATTGACAGGTAACTTCTCAGTGAATTCATTTTGAGCTAATTGATCAACCACAGGGTTATTTGTCAGCTCTGCTTCACTTTTCCAATATTGTTTATGTGATGCCATAAATTGTAGAATTCCAGGTTAATAGTGGCATTTACCACATTCAAGGCCACCCATTTGAGCTGCTGTCAGCTCATCGACCCCATATTTTTTAGACAATTCTTCGTGAATCTTTTCGTAATAAGGATTAGAAGTAAGTTTCACATTCGTTTCGCGGTGACAATTAATACACCATCCCATCGTAAGCGGTGCATATTGGTACATCACTTCCATTTCCTCTACAGGTCCATGACAAGTCTGACATTCAACACCTGCAACACTGTAGTGCTGAGAGTGGTTGAAGTAAACAAAGTCTGGCAAGTTGTGAATGCGAACCCATTCTACAGGATAACTTTCTCCAGTATAACGCTGGTTTTCCTCATCCCAACCTACTGCTTTATAAAGCTTCTTAATTTCTCCTGTATAAAATTCATTAGTATATCCATTAGCTAGATCTTCGGCCGACGGACCTTCAGGATTACCCGTATACTCATAGATCGACTTGTGACAGTTCATACATACATTAAGCGAAGGTATTCCCGAATGCTTAGAAACTCGTGCTGAGCTGTGACAATATGTACATTCAATTTTATTGTCTCCCGCATGAATCTTATGAGAGTAATGTATCGGTTGAACCGGTGCATAACCCTGATCAATACCTATCTGCATCATGTAAGCATATGCGAAGTAAGCACTGCTTAGTAGAAGAATGATAACCGAAACGAAAACTAAGAATTGATTTTGTGCAAATGCCTTCCAAAGCGGTAAACGCTGAACTTTTTCCTTTTCAACCTGAATACCATTTGCTACAGCGATTTGACGTAAGGTACGATTCACTAAAACTAGCATCGCAACCAATACCAATAAAACAAACGATAAAACGGCTAAAACTAAATCGCTATTCGCTCCATTACCCTCAGCAGAAGTAGCTCCTACTGCAGTAGTAGCTGCAGGGGTTACAGGCGCAGGAGGCGGAGCAGATGTATAGGCTAAGATATTATCAATATCCTCATTCGACAGGGTGGGGAAGGCAGTCATTGCCGCTTTGTTGTACTCGTTATAAATACGATTCGCATAATCATCTCCAGAACTTATAACACCAGCACTGTTCTTGATCCATGCATACAGCCATTCACGATCTAAACCTTCATCTTCAGCGAGTCGAGTCTCAACATTAGCTAAAGCAGGACCTGTCATTTTACGGTTTAACGCGTGACAAGCGGCACAATTTTGATTGAACAATTGTTTACCCTTCGCTGGGTCACTGCCATCTTGCCCAAAAGAGAGAGAAACGGCACTAAAAACGAGCACTAAAGAGAGAAGTGCTTGTCTTAGGAGGTTAGGAAATCCTTTCATACAACTTGGTTATGCAAAATTACCGCTTTATGGACGGCATAATCATCTCAAATTGCCACAAAAATAATACTGAGGGGGGTATTAAAAAAGTTAAGATTGAGGTTCTTGTAATTTGTAATGATTCTAAATAGTGATGTTCTAGATGAAGAATTGATTACCTTGCAATCCAAGAAGAAAATACGCTATTCTAATAATGAGAAATAATCTTTTCAACTACCTGACTATAAGTCTTTTATCGATTTATTTTGGGTACTCACAAGAAAACGAGCTCCGTCTAGACTCCATCGAAATCATTGAGATTAGTACTTCAGATTTAAATCGTATTTACCAACAAATGAAGATCGATAAGGGCAACTACCAGATTCAATTAGGTTTCGGAACTCTAGCTGAGATAGAACGTCTAAAAGAGCGGTATACTACTCTTTTTGAACAAGACAGTATTTTTTACAAAAAACATCCGCTCAAGATATCTTTTAACTCTCCAACATATCGTCTGAGACTTGAGCAATTTAAAACACGTCTAGAAACAGAAAAAGCCTCAAAGAGGCTTCGTCCCTATTTTAAAGGAATTATGATTCTAGAGCCTGGAAAAAACAATTAAAGTTTTTTCTGTACAGCCACCTCTTGGTAGGCCTCAATCTGATCATCCACTTTAATATCGTTGTAGTTTTTCACCTGAAGACCACAATCGTATCCTTTGGATACTTCCTTTACATCATCTTTGAATCGCTTAAGTGAAGCAAGCTCGCCATCAAAGGTAACTACACCGTCGCGAATGAGACGAATTTTAGAGTTCCTAAAGATTTTTCCTGAAGTAACCATACAACCAGCAATGGTACCAATCTTCGATATTTTGAAAGTTTCACGAATTTCTGCAGTACCTGTAACTTCTTCTTTCATCTCAGGACTCAACATACCCTCCATCGCCTTCTTAATATCGTCAATTGCATCGTAAATAATGGAGTAGGTACGAATATCTACTTCTTCCTTTTCAGCTACAGTACGGGCATTAGCCATCGGGCGAACATTAAACCCAATCACTACAGCGGATGATGCACTAGCAAGTAATACATCAGACTCAGTTATAGCGCCCACACCTTTATGAATGATGTTCACTTGAATTTCTTCTGTTGAAAGCTTTTGGAACGAATCAGTTAAAGCCTCGACTGAACCATCGACGTCTCCCTTAAGGATAATATTGAGTTCTTGGAAGTCACCAACTGCTATACGTCGGCCAATTTCATCTAAGGTTAGTTGGCGCTGCGCACGCACACTTTGCTCTCTCTGTAACTGAGATCGCTTTTGTGCGATTTGTTTTGCTTCTCGCTCATCTCTCAATACGTTGAACCGATCTCCAGCCTGTGGAGCACCATCCAAACCTAAAATTGAAATTGGCGTAGCTGGTCCAACTTCTTTCACGTTCTTTCCACGCTCATCTTGCATGGCACGAATTTTACCACTAGATGTACCGGCAAGTAAATAGTCTCCGATTTTCAGAGTACCATTCTGAACCAAAATTGTTGAGACATATCCTCTTCCTTTATCTAGAAAAGCCTCGACTACAGTACCCGAAGCTTCGCGATTTGGATTCGCTTTCAGCTCTAAAAGCTCTGCCTCTAAAAGAACTTTTTCTAATAACTCGCTTACACCCTCGCCTGTTTTGGCTGAAATATCATGAGATTGAATTTTTCCACCCCAGTCTTCAACTAAAAGGTTCATGGCTGCAAGCCCTTCTTTTATCTTATCCGGATTTGCCGTGGGACGATCAATCTTATTGATTGCAAATACGATAGGAACTCCAGCAGCTTGCGCATGAGCAATTGCCTCTTTAGTCTGCGGCATAATATCATCATCAGCAGCAATAACGATAATAGCGATATCAGTTACCTGTGCACCTCTAGCTCGCATTGCAGTAAATGCTTCGTGGCCTGGAGTGTCTAAAAACGATATTTTCTGTCCGCTTTCAAGAGTTACTCCATAAGCACCGATGTGCTGTGTAATTCCACCACTCTCGCCAGCAATTACATTCTCTTTACGGATGTAATCTAACAATGAGGTCTTACCGTGATCAACGTGTCCCATGACGGTAACGATGGGTGCTCTTGGTTGAAGATCTTCATCACTATCAGTGAGTTCTTCGATTACCGTTTCTTCCAATTCAGCTTGCATAAACTCAACCTGATAACCGAATTCGTCGGCTACAATTGTTAACGTTTCAGCATCTAATCTTTGATTCATGGTAACCATGATACCCAGAGACATACATGCTGATATAACTTGAGTTGAAGAAACATCCATCATTGTCGCAACTTCATTCACCGTAACAAACTCGGTTACCTTGAGAACTTTGCTTTCAAGTTCTTGCTGCTCTTGCTCTCGCTCTCTTTGCTGCTCGTGAAGGTCTCTTTTTTCCTTTCTGTATCGTGCACCCTTACCTTTCGAAGATTTACCTTGAAGTTTTTCTAAGGTCTCTCGAACCTGTCTCTGTACTTCTTCTTCAGTTGGTTCAGCACGTTGAACCTGAGGCTGATTTCTTCCTCCTTTTTTATTTCCACCTTTAGGGCCGTTTTTATCACTGACAATTCGTTTACGCTTACGCTTACGGTCATTGTCTGTGTTTGATACTGATGGCTTCTTTTTCTTTTCAAATTGACTTAAATCAATTTTATCGCCAACAATCCTCGGACCTGATAATGTTTGATACTGTGTTTTTATCTGGCCATCCTTGCCATCTGAGGAAGACTCTTCATCAACAACTTTTTCCTCTTTTTGAGCCGTATCAGACTCAACATCAGTCTTTCCTTGTGTAGATTTTTTAGCCTCTTTTGCAGGAGCTTTCTCTTCCTCTAACTGCTCTTTTTCTATATTCTCGGGCTCAGCTACAGGTTCTGCTTTAGGGTCTAAATCAATTTTACCAATTGTCTTCGGACCAGAAAGTGTTGCCTGACCTTTGATTACTTCAGGCTCCTTTTCTTTAGCTGCCTTCTTCTCTTCCTGTTCTTTTTCAATCTGCTGAAGTAAAGCTTCCTTTTCTTTTCTCTTCTCTTCCCCTACTTCTATCGAAGCCACTTTTTTTGACATATCTGTCTGAAACTCATCGAGCAAAACTTGGTACTCCACTGTACTAATTTTGGTTGTGGGGCGCGCTTCGATCTCATGACCCTTCTCTTTTAAGTGCTCTACAGCACGATCGAGAGAAATGTTTAGTTCTCGGAGTACTTTATTAATTCTAATGGTCTTTTCTTCAGACATAAATTACGCTATTACCTTTTTAGGGGTCGGATTTACAAATATAAGGGGTTAGTCCTCAAACTCTGCTTTTAGTATTTTAACAACTTCTTGAACAGTCTCCTCTTCAAGATCGGTACGCTTGATTAAGTCTTCAATGTCTAACTCTAACACACTTCTTGCCGTATCCAATCCAATTTTCTTGAACTCCTGAATAATCCAAGCATCGATTTCATCAGAAAATTCGGTTAACTCAACATCTTCTTCTACCCCTTCTCTAAAAACATCAATTTCATAACCCGTCAGCTGACCGGCAAGGCGAATGTTGTGACCACTTCGGCCAATTGCTTTAGAGACTTCTTCTGGCTTGAGATAAACCTGAGCAGTCATATCTTCGTCATTTAATTTAACCGAACTAACTCGAGCAGGACTTAAGGCGCGGGTTACCAATAACTGTTTGTTATTTGTCCAATTAATTACATCAATATTTTCGTTTCCAAGTTCTCTAACGATACCGTGAATACGAGAACCTTTCATTCCCACACATGCTCCTACCGGATCGATTCGATCATCATAAGAATCAACAGCCACCTTCGCCTTTTCTCCAGGGATACGAACAACCTTCTTAATGGTAATCAAACCATCAAATACTTCGGGAATCTCTTGATGAAAGAGTTGTTCTAAAAACTTAGGTGAAGTTCTCGATAAGATAATTGCAGGTTTTACTCCTTTCAGTTCAACACTTTCTATGATCCCACGAATATTATCACCCTTTCTAAAGAAATCAGAAGGTATCTGACGATCTTTCGGAAGAATAATTTCATTTCCTTCATCATCTATTAAGATTACCGCTTTGTGTCTGATGTGATGCACTTCTGCAGTATAAATCTCACCCTCTAAATCTTTGAATTGCTTGTAGATAGTAGTGTTATCGTGCTCTTGGATCTTAGCAACCAAGTTCTGGCGGAGTGCAAGAATCGAACGTCTTCCAAGATCGATAAGTTTCACCTCCTCAGACACATCTTCACCTACCTCAAAGTCAGGCTCGATTTTTCGTGCCTCGGACAACGAGATTTGCTCATTTTCATCTTCAACCATATCATCCTCAACTACAATTCGATTTCTCCAAATCTCGAGGTCACCCTTATCTGGGTTAATGATAATGTCAAAGTTTTCATCCGACCCAAATTTTCTCTTTAAAGCATTTCTAAATACCTCCTCTAGAATAGCCATTAAGGTTACTCTGTCTATAAACTTGTCGTCTTTGAATTCCGAAAACGACTCAATAAGTGCTAAATTCTCCATAATTAGCGATTAAAACGTTAACACAATATGTGCTTGATCAATAATATTATAAGCTATGGTTTCTTTTCGAATCACAGTTTGTTTTCCCTTACCTATCTCTTTAGGGACCCTTTCACTCCATTCTAAAGTAATTTCTTCATCAGAAATTTCAATGAGTTTTCCCTTAACTTCAGACTCACCTGATTTCACCTTAATAGTTCTACCAATGTGTTGCGGATACTGACGCACCATTTTCAGTGGTGCCGTCGCCCCAGCGGATTGAACACTTAAAGAAAAATCGTGAATCTCACGGTCTATTTGATGCTCAATGGTTCTAGAAACCTCAACACAATCACCAATACTAACCCCCTTATCCCCGTCAATGATGACTTCAATATGACGCTTTTCATCTATTGAAAAATCAATCAAAAAGAGATCATTCCTCTTTTCAAAGGCCTGTTTTAAAAGCGTTAATACTTGTTCTTTCAATTCCATACTACCTAATAAAAGAGGGGACAATTGTCCCCTCTTCATGTCTTTTTTACTAAACATTCAAGCTAAGCTTGAAGAAAGCTGGTTGGCCTACAAGGACTCGAACCTTGAACGACTGAACCAAAATCAGCTGTGTTACCAATTACACCATAGGCCAAGACTCAATCGAGGGTGCAAATTTAGTATATTCTTAGAATTAGCAAAAATTAAAAATGGTAATTTCGTGTTCGCTCCAAAAGAATTATCCGATGCAAGAACACATAAAGAAACTAAGTTATCAAAACATAGGTGCATACTTGGTGTTTACGGTTGCTCTAATAACCTATTTATTTACAGTAGAGCCTACAGTTAGTTTTTGGGATGCTGGCGAATACATTGCTACTTCTGCCAAATTACAAGTAGGACATCCACCCGGAGCCCCACTTTTTCAAATTATCGGAGCATTTGCCGCCCTTTTTGCATTTGGGAATCCTGAAAAGGTAGCACTTCTAGTAAATGTGGTTTCAGTAATTTCTAGTGCACTAACCATATTACTTACCTATCAAATCATTCATCGATTGATACAAAGAATAGTCACTCATTCAGAAGAATCTTCTGAAAAATTAAAGCTCACCCTGGCAAGCAGTATCGGGGCTCTTGCACTTTGTTTTTCTGACAGTTTTTGGTTCAATGCTGTCGAGACAGAGGTATATGCTATGGCTAGTCTTATGATGGCACTTCTTCTGTATTTAGGTATTCGATGGACAGACGAGCTCGAAGACAAGCAAGCAGATCGATGGGTACTACTTATAAGCTTTGTCGTTGGATTAGTTTTCGGAATTCAATTCATGGGATTCTTAGCTATTCCCTCTATTGGTCTACTCTATTATTTTAAAAAGTACCATCAAATCACTATTAAAAACTTTATCATCGCTCATGTCAGTGTGGTAGCATTACTATTTCTGGTGTTTAAATTTTCATTGACCTATATATTGAAGTTATTTGGAGCAGTAGAGATTTTTATGGTGAATAGCATCGGATTACCTTTTAATTCAGGAAGCATTTTTCTAGGATTAATTTTAACCGTAGCACTGATATATGCGATAAGGAGATCAAATAAATCGAGCAATCCAATCTGGTCATTATTAACCCATAGCGTATTCTTTTTCTTTTTAGGTCTTTCTACCTGGCTAATGCTTCCCATAAGGGCTAATGCGGGAACCGTGGTAAATGAGAATAACCCTGAAGATGCGAGAGCGCTTCTTGCATACTACAATCGCGAGCAATATCCAGCACCGGAAAGTCCGTTTTATGGGTCTTATTATTCTGATTATTTCGCAGCGGCTGGCCCAGACGAAGATGGTAAACCGAAGTATGAGAAAAATAAAAAGTTAGCACGATACGAAATCGTAAACAACTACAAAGGAGCGATTCAAGGGCCTAATCCAGATCACATTGGCCTACTCCCTAGAATGTGGAGTCCTTCATCTGCCGAAAATTATATGAAATATTACGGCCGACTAGACTTCTCAATTCGAACAGAATACCTGGGCAATACTGAACTGAGAAAAGCGGTCAACGAGTTCAAAACAATGAGCAGTCAAGGAGAGATAGAAACCGAACAATACCTGAACTTCTTAAAGAACTTCTCAGATTATATCGATATCAAACCTCCGACCATCGCACAAAACCTTATATATCTTTTTGACTTTCAATTTGGATATATGTATTGGAGGTATTTTATGTGGAATTTTACGGGAAGAGCGTCTGACGAACAAGGGCGCTTTAACGCGCAGGGAGAATGGCTGAGTGGCATACCATTTATTGATCATATACGCCTGGGTAATCAAAACAACTTACCAAAAGATCTGAAAGAAAATAAAGCGCGCAATACTTACTACTTTTTACCCTTAATTCTTGGACTGATAGGAGCTTATTTTCACGCTAGACGCGACTGGAAATCATTCTGGTCGTTACTTGTATTCTTTTTATTTACGGGTCTTGCGATTCAATTCTACACGAATCCGACACTATTTCAACCAAGAGAAAGAGACTATTCTTTAGTGGGTTCATTCTTCATTTTTTGTATTTGGATTGGACTAGGAGCCTACGCTATTTTTGAAAAACTAAAAGTAATTATTCAACAACCCGGTAGACAACTCGCAGTCGGAAGTTTGCTTCTCCTGATTCCTCTTTTAATGGCTTTTGAAAACTGGGATGATCATGATCGCTCTAATCGCTACACAGCTAGAGCCACTGCAAAGGCATACCTAGACTCTTGTTCAGAAAATAAGGATGCTCTCCTTTTCACTATTGGAGATAATGATACTTTTCCCCTCTGGTACATGCAAGAAATCGAAGGTTATCGTACAGATGTTCGAGTTGTAAACTCTAGTCTCCTAGCCACTGACTGGTACATCGATCAAATGAAGCGTAAAGCCTATGAAAGCAGTCCTATTCCGTCAACATTAACCCATCAAAAATACCGCTACGGGACACGCGATTTACTTTACTATCAACCGGTTCCTGAAATTCAGGATGAGCGTTGGTTGCTATCTGACTTTATGAATTGGGTTAGTAGTGACCGAAAAGAAACAAAAATAAGCTACCTGTTAGAGCAGCAAGGTGCAGACCTCAGTCAATTCGAACCAGAACAATTAGATATTGTTTATTATCCAACTCATAAAATCAGAGTACCCGTCAATAAAGAAGCAGTGCTCGAAAGCGGAATCGTGAGGCCTGAGGATTACGACTTAATTGTAGATTTCATCGATATCGATCTTCCACAATCGGCGTTGGCAAAGAATAGGTTATTAATGCTAGACATCCTCAATAGTAACGATTGGACAAGACCCATCTATTTCTCTGGCGGAAGTCTAGATTCAGCCGAATACCTATACATGAAAGATTATCTTCAGCTCGATGGCCTAGTGTTCAAATTAGTGCCTATCCTCACACCTGATAATGGAGGGTTCGATATTGGACGAATCGACAGCCAATTGATGTTTGATATCGTTATGAATTGGGATTGGGGTAATAGCAACGATGAGTCTATCTACATAGATACTCAGACTAGAGCACAGGGTATTACTTTTAGAAGTAATCTGGCGCGATTGGCTGAGCAACTTATCTTGGAGAATAAAATCGAGATGGCAGAACAGGTATTAGATTTAGCCGTTAAACAAATGCCACTAAAAACCTTCAAGTTCTACACTTTTATCGAACCTTTCATCCAAGGGTATTACAGTATTGAAAAGGATGAGAAGGCCCAAGAGTTAAGCAAAGAACTACTCACAATATACCTTGATCGATTGAGATATTACATGAGCCTCGATGCTGATGAAAGTTATCTCAGAATTGAGGAAATCTACAGAGACTTAGAAGCTTGTAGAAGAGTTATCGATATATCAAGCGATATGGGTGATAGTGAGTTCATTGATTCCTATACGGATCAATTTAATCGCCAGTTAGAACAATTAATCGAAGTGCTTGAGAACTCTGGAGAATATCTAGTAAACTAAACGTACTCGTTAAGAATGCCTAGTAACGTATTAGCATCTAATTCACCACTCTGTCGCCAAACCATTTCACCTCGTTTGTAGATAACTAGAGTAGGAAGACTTTTTATGCGCAGTGCTTGGGCTAGTTCTTGATTCTTATCCACATCAATCTTGATCACCTTCGCTCGGTCACCTGAAGCAGCTGCAACATCGTTTAGCACAGGAGCCATAGCCACGGAATCATCATTCCACTCCGCATAAAAGTTAAATAACACCGGGACACTAAGATCAATAAGGTCACCAAATTTTGACATATCAGGTTTAATTGGAGTTGCAAGTTAGTAAAATTGCAAATTCTAGCATTCTTCTATGCAGATTTTAAGGTAATTACAGTGATTTCAGGCCATATTCCGAATCTTCCAGGATAGCCCAAAAACCCAAAGCCTCTATTTACATTTATCAGTCTACCCCTTTTCTCATACATACCAGCCCACTGCGGATATCGAAATTTAGAAGGGCTCCATTTTAAGCCAGCAACTTCAATTCCGTATTGGAATCCGTGAGTATGACCACTCAGAGTCAAATCAAATGGATGATGATGATCAATTACCTCAGCCTCCCAGTGCGAAGGATCGTGAGACATGAGTATAGTAAATAATTCTGGGTTCAGCTCTTTAGATGCCCTATTTAAATCGCCCGCCTTTAAAAATCTCCCAGTTCCCCAATTCTCTACACCAACTAGTTGAAAATAATCATCGCCAGAGTAAATCTTGACAGATTCATTTCTCAGGTTGTGAAATCCCATTTTTAGTTGAAGATCTATTAAGCGCTCTACATCAGCACGTGACTGTTCAAAATCAAAATCATCGTTGTAGGTAGCGTAATCGTGATTACCTAGAACACTAAACTTACCGAAAGGCGCTTCGAGCTTTTCTAGCATGAAAATAAATGGATCTGCCTCCATCGATTTATAATTAACCATATCGCCAGTAAACAACAATAAATCAGGCTGCTGTTCATTTACCAAATCCAAACCTTCTGACACGGCACCTAAGTCGTCAAAACTACCTAAATGAAAATCAGAGAGCTGCACTATTTTCAATCCATCAAAAGCTTTAGGAAGATTGGAGAAGGATAAATCATATCGATGAATCTTATAGTGATATTTACCCCCAATACCCGCTATAAGAGAAGTGAACGGTATCGCTCCTATGGTAATTGCCGCCGAAGACAAAAAATCTCTTCGAGATCGAAAGGCTTTCACTGATGTATAGTCTCCAGAAGCAATAAGTCTCATATACCCTATTTTGCCCCAACGTATTAGGTCACTAAGAAGCAAAATGGGTGTGCTCATTACAAGGGCTACAAAACAAGCAAATAGGAAGGCTCTAAACCATGATTCTACCTCCTTTGAAAACGGTATTTCAATCCAATTTACAGCAGCACCTAATAAAAAACTACTCGCGAAAAACAGAAGCAGCCCCCAATATAAGTTTCTCGAAATTCTCATCCTTCTCAAATGATAAAAAAGATAGGTGGACAACGAAAAATAAATAGCTGTAAAAACAAATATAAAATAACCCATATCTCTGTTTGAGTTTGGCAAAAATACGACTAAAAACAGGCCAGGTACGATTAAAATCGGTTATCTTGCCTATCGGTTTTATTTCAGTAAAACATGTCAAATACACCCAACAAACGTTTATTTCTAGTCGATGCCTATGCCCTTATATTTAGAGGGTATTATGCGCTTATAAAAAATCCTCGAATCAACTCTAAGGGAGAAGATACTTCTGCGGTGATGGGCTTCATGAATTCCCTATTAGATCTTATACGAAGAGAGCGTCCAGAATACTTAGCCGTGTGCTTCGACAAAGGAGGCAGTATTGAAAGAACAGAATTATTTCAGGATTACAAGGCAAATAGAGAAAGTACGCCTGAAGCTATCAAATTCGCCGTTCCCCACATTGAAGCGCTGCTTCAGGCAATGCATATCCCTGTGGTGGTTAAAGAAGGTTATGAGGCTGACGATTTAATTGGGACCTTATCTAAACAAGCCGAAAAGGAAGACTTTACCGTTTACATGGTAACTCCAGACAAAGATTTTGGTCAACTAGTTAGCGAAAACATCTTTATGTACCGTCCTGCACGGGGAGGTGGTGATATAGAAATATGGGGCATACCTGAAATTCAAGACCGATTTGGCGTTAAAGAACCCAAACAGGTTATAGACTACCTGGGTATGATGGGCGATGCTAGTGATAATATACCAGGGTTTCCTGGAGTCGGTGACAAAACCGCCAAGAAACTTATTGAACAGTATGGCAGTTTAGAAAATCTACTTAAAAATACCCACGAATTAAAAGGAAAGCTAAAAGAACGCATTGAAGAGAATGCAGAACTAGGGATGCTATCGAAAGAGCTTGCTACTATAAAAATCGATTGCGATGTTCAGTTTGATTCATCGAGTTTTGAGTCATCTCCTCCTAACATTGAAAGGGTTACCGAACTATTCGAAATTCTGGAGTTTCGAAGAATGAAAGATCAATTCATCAAAACCTTTTCAAAGAGCGGTTCAGATTCTGAAACTTCCGAGGCCCCAGCTAAAGAAGAAAAAACTGCCATTCCAGGTTCGGGTCAATTTTCGCTTTTCGACACACATCAAGCTTCTGATGAATCCAAAACACCAGATGACACCGCATTTTATCAAGTAATCAATAGCCCAGATACCTTAAGTCGATTCATAAGGGTTTTAGAAACCAAAAATGAAATCAGCTTGAGTTTTTCTTATGATGCTATCGACGCATTCGAACCTCAGATAATGGCGATCGGATTCTCGTGGGGAGCACATAAAGGATACTACCTCGATCTATCAGAGGAACGAGAACATAAATTAGAAAAACTTAAATCGATTTTTGCATCTGACAAAAAATTCATTGGTCAGGAATTAAAAACCGCCCTGAAAAGTCTCCTTCGCGAAGGGATTGATCTAAATGGAGACCTTTTCGATACCTTGCTCGCCCATTACCTTATTAACCCCGACATGAGACATGATCGGACAGTTCTAAGTGAAACCTATTTAGGAAAAAAACTGGAGTTACATCCGAAGGGAAAGTTTAGTGAATGGCCCGAAGAAACGAAAATCAAAATCTTGTGCGAGGATGCAGATATCGGATTACAGCTACATGATCACTTTAAAACAGAGCTTCAAAGGGACAACTTAAAGACACTTTTCGAAGAAATTGAAATCCCTCTACTCCGAGTTTTAGCTCAGATGGAACTGAATGGAATTCGCCTTGACACAAAGTACTTGTCTGAGCTCAGTACTGAATTTTCAAGTCAAATAGAAGGTCTCGAGCAACAGATCTATGACAAGGCTGGAGAGACCTTTAATATCGGATCTCCCAAACAACTCGGTATCGTATTATTCGAAAACCTCCAACTTTCCAAAAAACCTAAAAAAACAAAAACTGGACAATACGCTACTGGAGAAGACATACTAACCGAATTGGCAAAAGAACATCAAATCGCCAAAGACATTTTAGCATATCGAAGCTTATCCAAGCTGAAAAGCACCTATGTTGATGCGCTTCCACTACAGGTAAATCCGAACACGCAGAGAGTGCACACCGAATTCATGCAGACCGTAGCCGCTACAGGTAGGCTGAGTAGTGTAAATCCTAATTTACAAAACATCCCTATCCGCACTGCACAAGGGCGAAGAATCAGACAAGCGTTTATCGCTAAAGATGAGGATCATATATTACTTGCAGCTGATTACTCTCAAATCGAACTCAGAATCATAGCAGCTCTTAGCGAAGAAAACACTATGATGGCTGCATTTGATTCAGATCAAGATATTCATGCCGACACGGCTTCAAGAGTCTTTAATGTTTCTATCGATGCAGTGAACAGAGAGCAACGAAGTCAAGCCAAAACCGTCAACTTCGGAATTTTATATGGGGTATCTGCGTTCGGATTGAGCAATCAAACCAATCTTTCAAGAAGCGAATCAAAAGAACTCATCGATTTATATTACAAAACCTATCCAAAACTCACCTCTTTTATTGCTGATCAGGTAGAGCAGGCTAGAGAAAAAGGGTATGTGAATACTGTTATGGGAAGAAAGAGATACTTAGCAGGAATACAATCATCTAATGCCATTGTTAGATCAGCCGCAGAACGCAATGCAATCAACGCCCCTATCCAAGGATCTGCAGCAGACATCATCAAAAAAGCAATGATTGACATTCACAGCGAACTAATGGAGAAAAAAATGAACAGTAAAATGCTATTACAAGTGCATGACGAACTGGTATTTGACGCACATAAAACGGAGATTGAATCGTTGAAAAAACTGATAACAGAGCGAATGGAAAACGCCTTCAAACTACCTGTCAAATTGAAAGTAGATATCGGATGGGGAGACAACTGGCTAGAGGCGCATTAATCCCACTAAAAAATCTTGGTTTCAAGTATTTGGAATTCTATTGAATAATTGTACATTTGCAGCCCGTTATATCTAACGAATAGATAGTAAATAGTTTAAAGTAGTGGATACATTAAGTTACAAGACGATTTCGGCAAACGCGTCGACCGTCAATAAACAGTGGGTTTTAGTAGATGCAGAAGGCCAAGTCTTAGGTCGTCTAGCCTCTATAGTAGCTAAAATCATTCGTGGCAAATACAAAACTGACTTCACACCTCACGTAGACTGTGGTGACAACGTTGTCATTATCAATGCGGATAAAGTAGTTCTTACAGGGAATAAAGCAACTGAAAAAGAGTATTTAAGACACACAGGCTACCCAGGAGGTCAACGATCAGTAACTACTAAAGAACTTTTTGTAAAGCATCCAGAGCGTATCATTGAAAATGCAGTGAGAGGAATGCTACCAAAGAATAAACTAGGTGCTGAGCTATTCAGAAACCTTAGAGTATATGCTGGCAGTGAGCACGGTCAAGAAGCTCAGAAGCCAACACCAATTAATCTTAATGACCTTAAATAGTAGTACATGTCAGTAGTACACAAGATTGGAAGAAGAAAAACCGCTGTTGCTAGAGTTTACCTTAGCGAAGGTTCTGGAAAAGTAACTGTTAACAAGCGCCAACTAGAAGATTATTTTAGTACCGCTCCACTCCAGTACAAAGTAAATCAACCATTTGAACTTACTGAGACTGTTGGTAAATACGATGTTAAAGTAAATGTATTCGGAGGTGGAATCACCGGTCAGGCTGAAGCTGTTCGCCTAGCAATCTCTAGAGCGCTTTGTGAAATCGACACTGAATTCAGAGCTTCACTAAAGCCAGAAGGCCTTCTAACTAGAGACCCTAGAATGGTCGAAAGAAAGAAATTTGGACAAAAGAAAGCGAGAAAAAAATTCCAATTCTCGAAACGTTAATATCAAAAAGGAGCAGTTGTTCCTTTTTATTTTTTTGTATAACCCTGTTTAGTTTAGCATCTAAATATTTCAGGCGCGAAAAATTTTCAACCACTGAATTATTGCTAAATCAGAACGTAAACTAAATGTAATCATGTCAAAAACTGACGTTAAACATCTTTTAGATGCCGGTGTTCATTTTGGGCACCTGACCCGTAAGTGGAACCCTAATATGGCTCCTTTTATCTACATGGAGCGTAATGGAATTCACGTAATCAACCTTTACAAAACAGCTGCTAAATTAGAAGAGGCAAATGAGGCACTAAAAAAGATTGCTGCTTCAGGCCGCAAAATTCTTTTTGTTGCTACTAAAAAACAAGCCAAAGGGATTGTTGCAGAAAAAGCGGGTGCAGTAGGTATGCCTTATATCACTGAGCGTTGGCCAGGTGGTATGCTAACCAACTTTGTTACTATCCGTAAGGCAGTTAAAAAAATGAGTGCTATCGATCGAATGAAAAAAGATGGTACATTCAACACGCTTTCAAAGAAAGAAAAACTTCAAGTAGATCGTCTACGTGCTAAGCTAGAGAAGAATTTAGGTTCAATCTCAGACATGACACGTCTACCAGGTGCGCTTTTTGTAGTTGACGTGATGCGTGAACACATCGCTGTGAAAGAGGCTCTTAAGTTGAATATTCCCATCTTTGCAATGGTAGATACAAACTGCGATCCAAGACCTATCGATTTCGTAATACCTGCAAATGATGATGCCGGAAAATCAATCGAAATCATTCTGACTTCAACGACTGAGGCGATTGCCGAAGGTTTAAGTGCTCGTAAGGCTGAAAAACAGGACAAGAGCGAAGGTGATGTAGAACAAGAAGTCACGGCTGATGCTATCGTAGAAGAAGCCGAAAAAGACTCAGAAGCTACAGAAGAAACAAAATAATTCAAGTACAACATTATCTTAACCTTGGGACCGGTAAACGTTTTGAACTTTATCCCCCATCTTTAATAAAATTGAAATGAGCAAAATTTCTGCCGCAGACGTAAATCAACTACGTAAAACTACTGGAGCTGGAATGATGGACTGTAAAAAAGCCCTAGTTGAAGCTGAAGGTGATTTTGATAAAGCCATTGAAATCCTTCGTAAAAAAGGTCAAAAAGTTGCTGCTAACCGCGCTGACCGCGAATCAACTGAAGGTGCAGCTATCGCATTAGTTAACGATGCTAAGAACAAGGCTGTTGCCATTACTCTTAACTGTGAAACAGACTTCGTTGCTAAAAATGATTCATTTGTTGAATTAGCCAATGAAATCGCTGCGATTGCATTAAACACCAATTCAAAAGAAGAACTTCTTTCTTCCTCTATTGGTGATTTAACTGTTGCTGATAAATTAATCGAGCAAACAGGAGTGATCGGAGAAAAATTAGAAATCGGAAGCTATGAGACATTAGAGGCACCCTTCATTGGATCATATATTCACGCAGGGAATAAAATCGCTACAATTGTGGGTCTATCTGCATCTGTTGATGGTTCAGAAGAAGCAGCAAAAAATGTTGCGATGCAAGCAGCGGCTATGAACCCCGTTGCACTCGATGAGGCAGGAGTTGATCAAGCTACTATTGATAAAGAAATTGAAATTGCTAAGGATCAACTTCGTCAAGAAGGTAAGCCTGAAGAAATGCTTGATAAAATCGCCAAAGGTAAATTAGGTAGATTCTTCAAGGATAATACGTTAGTAAATCAAGATTTCATAAAGAATAATAAGCAAAGTGTTGCTGCATACGTAAAATCAGTTGATGCTTCATTAACTGTCACTGGTTTTAAAAGAGTAGCTTTAGGATAATTCTAATTCACTGATAAAGCAAAAGCCATCCTCAATAAGGATGGCTTTTTTGTTTATTTTTACCAATAGAATCTTTTACTCATGCGCTATCACAGAATTCTACTAAAATTGAGCGGAGAAGCTCTGATGGGTAACCAGCAATACGGTATCGACCCTGATCGTTTAAAAGAATATGCAGAAGAAATCAAGGCCGTTTTTGACAAAGGTGTTCAAATTGCCATTGTAATTGGAGGAGGGAACATCTTTAGAGGGCTTTCTGGCTCAAGCAAGGGAGTAGACCGAGTGCAAGGAGATCACAT
>JAAZVG010000035.1 GCA_018623655.1 Flavobacteriaceae bacterium | reverse complement strand
AGATACCATCAATTTTCAGAAAGTGCCTTTATTTAAAAGCCTGAGTAGTAAAAGTATTCAAGATTATAAGGTCGCCGTTTGGCGGGTTTCTGAGTCTGAAGAGGATTTATATCAAAATCTAAATCTTTCTGAATCTTCAAAAAAGCGATTGTCTAGTATGAAGTCAGAAACGCACCGCAAGTGTTTCTTGGCGGTAAGACAGCTTTTAAAAACGTATCAAATTGGAGACGCAGAGGTACAGTACATGCAGTCGGGAAAACCTTTCCTAAAAAATGGTACGTCTATCTCTATTTCACATACAGGGTCTTATGTAGCAATTGCTTTAGGCTTTAACGTTCAGGTTGGGGTAGATATTGAACAGCACCGTGAGAAGATTCTGAAAATTGCTTCGCGATTTACCGGAGAGGGAGCAGTCGCTACTCTCGAAAACACTGCGGATCGTATTGAAAAGCTAACAGCAATATGGGGAGCTAAAGAGTCTATTTACAAGATACTAGATCGGGTAGGGTTATCTTTCAAAGAATCAATCAAAATTGATGATTTCACCCTAGAATCTCACCATAGCAGTGCCTGGGTTGATAACGATCGATTCCACTTTACTTTTGAAACTTTTGATAATCATACGCTCGTTTATACCTATCAGACGAAAGCTTTATCATGAGTATTATTGATTTTTTCCTGGGTCCTTATTTAGAACGCAGTACTGGGTTAATTCTTCTTGAACTCTTAGCCTTTGTATTTGGTGTATGGAGTGTATGGATGGCGAAGAAAGCCAATATATGGGTTTATCCCACTGGAATTATCGGGACTACCATTACAATGTATCTTTTTTTCACCGATCGATTACTTGGAGACATGTTGATGAATGCCTATTATTCTCTAATGAGTATCTACGGGTGGTGGGAATGGTCACGACAGAAAGACGGGAAGAAAGTTCGTCAAATCACTACTATGAATCATAAAGAGAAAGGAATTGGCCTTGCTCTGGTACTTACTACCATGATGGTTACCTATATGGTATATCGCTTCACCAACACTAATATGGATACCTCAAATGTCATTGATATTTTTACTAGCGGGGTATTCTTTACAGCAATGTGGTTAATGGCTCGAAAGAAATTAGAAAGTTGGATTCTTTGGATTTCAGCTGATTTAATCACTATTCCCCTGTACGCATACCGAGGTTGGGGGATGCTCTCATTACAGTATTTAATTTTCACGATACTTGCTTTTCAAGGATATTACGCATGGAAGGAATCCCTACACAAAAGCTAAGTGCAGTAAAGCGCATTGTTTTATTCGGACCCGAATCATCGGGTAAAACAACCCTCGCTAAACAAATCGCAGAAAAATACGGTGTACCTTGGGTTCCAGAGTATGCTCGCGAGTATTTACAGAATAAGTGGGATAATGAGGGTAAGGTTTGTCAGCCTGACGATCTTATTCCTATTGCTATTGGACAAATAGATCTCGAAAATAAAGCAATTGATCAGGCCGAGAAAAACGACAGTCCTTTTATTGTTTGTGATACCGATCTTTTGGAAACTTTAGTTTATTCTGAGGTTTATTATAACGGATGGGTAGATAATAAGCTTCAAGATGCGGTTTCTAGACAACATTATGATTTGTACTTTCTAACAGGTATCGATGTGCCTTGGGTAGCTGATGATCTTAGAGATAAGCCTCATGAGAGAGAGAAAATGTACGAAGCGTTTCGTTTGGCTTTAGAGGCTAATACTTGTAATTATATATCTTTACAAGGAAACCAAGCAACCCGACTAGAATCTGCTTCTACAGCGATTGAGGAGCTCCTGTACAGTCTATGAAATTATCTTCTAGAGACCAAGCCCAACTCGAGAATTTAGGTATTTCTATACCTCAATATCATCGTCAGCTCAAACAAATAGAAGAGGGGGTTCCCTTTATGAACCTAGATCGTCCAGCTACTATTGGGGATGGTATTACAAGACTAGAAGATGTTAAGAAATATCTTGAAATTTTTTCAAAGCGATCTGATCGGTATAACCTTCAGAAATTCGTCCCAGCTTCTGGTGCTGCATCGAGAATGTTCAAGAGCCTTTATGTCTTTTTAGACACTTTTGAGCCTTCTAATTCGTTCGAGAAATACTCATCTGAATATCCCGATATAAAATATTTTTTCGATCATTTAGAACGTTTTCCTTTTGCTGAGGAATTAAAAAATGCTGTTAACTACTCTGAGAAAATAGGCAATAATGAGCGTCTTGCTCTTGTTCATCATTTGCTTAACGAGTCACCTTTTGATTTTTTAAATAAACCAAAAGCACTATTGCCTTTTCATAAAGAAAAACAGACCTATACACCGCTCTACGTTCATCTTAATGAGGCCATTGATCATGCCAATAGCAGTACTCATTTTACCATCTCTGAACAACATTTTAAATCTATTTCAGAAGAAATCGAACGATTAAAAGAACTCATTAATCGACAGATTGATGTAACCTTCTCCTTCCAAAAGAAGTGCACTGACACACCTGCGCTTAATATGGATTTAACGCCGGCAAGAGCTGCGGATGGCAGCTTAATTTTTAGGCCTGGAGGTCATGGTGCTCTCATTGAAAATCTATCTGAGCTTTCAGCAGACTTTGTCTTTATAAAGAATATTGATAATATCTGTGTGAGACGTAATTGGTCAGAACATAACAAGTTCAAACGTATTTTGGCCGGAGTTGCCTTTGAGATTCAGGAACAAATCCATGGCTTTCAGAAAAAAATTTGTGAGGCTTTAGATTCTTCAGATTTAAATCAAATTCAGTCGTTTCTATTTACCTATTTTGGATATGAAACCGATCCTAGTAGCAAGGATCCTATGTTTGATCTAAAAAATGCACTATTTAGACCTCTGAGAGTTTGTGCTATGGTTAAGAATGAAGGAGAGCCAGGAGGAGGCCCTTTTTGGGTAAATACTACTGAAGGTATGCGGCTCCAAATTGTAGAATCTGCTCAGATCGATAAGAAAGACCCTGACCAAAACAATATCCTTCAAAATGCTACACATTTTAATCCGGTAGACATCATTTGTGGCCTTACTGATTATAAAGGGGTGTCTTATCAATTAGAAGATTTTGTTGATCATAAACAAGGGTTTATCACCCATAAGACCTTTGATGGAAATCCGATACTTTCCCTCGAACTTCCTGGGCTATGGAATGGGGCAATGGCCTACTGGAATACTATATTTGTTGAGGTTCCTTCGATGACTTTTAATCCGGTTAAGACGGTAAATGATCTAGTTCGTGAGTCGCATCAGAATTAGAAGATTCAATTAAAGATATAGAGCATTGTTCCCTCTGTTCTTACCCTGTATTCGGTAAGATCGAATAAGGTTTCTGATCCTTGACGATTGAGTAGTTGACCCGTAAATACGCTGTAACTGAACCCATCCTCGCATTGACAATTAACCTGACTCCCTTGAAGTTCTGTTGATGAACACGAACTTGGGTTATGATTGGGACATGAAACCTCGAAAGCTCGAAAGGTTGAAAATCCAACATTAGTGATATGAATTCCCTTAATTCCCCCTAAATTGTTTGGAAGTGTGATCGAATTTCCGGTGTTTTGAAGCGGGCTGTAGAGCGGAAGATTTAAGTCGATAGGAACATTAAAAGAAGCTTTTGGCAAGAACGGATTCTGCACAGGAGTAGTTGATTCACAGCTACATACGGTGAAAAATAGAATGAAGGCAATAGAGGTATTAAGTAATCGCAACTTTCGAGACTCTTTAGAATTTTGTATCTTTGTTTTGATCCTCTCGACTTATATCGCGTCTTGAGGATTTTTTAATTGTTATGACTATGACAAAAGTAGCTTATTACACGAAAGAAGGTTTACAAAAACTTAAAGACGAATTGAATCAATTAAAGGATGTTGAGCGCCCAAAGGCATCACAGGCTATTGCAGATGCCAGAGATAAAGGAGATTTGTCAGAAAATGCAGAGTATGATGCTGCTAAGGAAGCCCAGGGTCTTTTGGAAATGAGAATTTCTAAGCTTGAAGAAACCTTAGCTAGTGCTCGTGTCATTGATGAATCACAATTAGATAATTCTAAGGTTCTTGTGTTGTCAACGGTTACTATCAAGAATAAGATGAATGGGCAAGAAATGACATATACCTTAGTAGCTGAGAGTGAGGCAGATCTTAAATCGGGTAAAATCTCAGTAAACTCTCCGATTGGGAAAGGTCTTTTAGGAAAAACTGTAGGTGATACTGCAGAGATTCAGGTGCCAAGTGGGAAAATCGAATTCGAAGTAGTTAAAATTACGAGATCCTAATGGCGACTATCTTTTCAAAGATTATTTCTGGTGAACTACCTGCTTATAAAGTCGCTGAAAACGAAGATTTTTTAGCCTTTTTAGATATTAATCCAAATGTCAAAGGACATACATTATGTATCCCTAAAAAAGAAACAAATCGACTTTTTGATCTAACTATAGATGAGTATACAGCCCTGATGCAGTTTTCATATCATGTATCTAAGGCGATCGAAAAAGTAGTGGATTGTAAACGTGTTGGTCTTTCGGTCATCGGACTTGAAGTGCCCCATGTTCATGTACATCTTATTCCGCTGAATGAGATGAAGAACGCTCAATTTACACATAAAGAAAATCTAACCCCAGAAGGCTTTCAGAGCTTAGCAGCTGATATTGCAGAGGCCTTTAAATCTCAAAATTAGATTATGGAATTACAAGGAAGTATCAAATTAATTGGTGAAACCAAGACTTACGGCGCAAATGGCTTTAGAAAACGTGAAATAGTCATCACTACAGAAGAGCAATACCCCCAAGATTTACTGATAGAGTTTATCCAAGATAAATGCGATTTACTGTCGCAATTTTCTTCTGGTCAGAAAGTTACTATTGGCATTAACCTCAAGGGGCGAGAATGGACCTCTCCTCAAGGAGAAGTAAAGTATTTTAATTCGATTCAAGGTTGGAGAATTGAAGCACAACAATCTGCTACTGAATCTGCATCTTCAGATAGTAGTGTGCCTCCACTCCCTCCATTAGATAGCTTTCCTGCTGCTGATCAAACAAGTGAAGAAGACTTCGACGATTTGCCATTCTAAACAGATTGATGCAAGAAGCATTCTAGACTATGGTCGTTGGTTAAACCGTTAGCCTGCATAAACGCATAGCACACTACGGGCCCCATAAACTTGAAGTTCGCTTTTTTAAATTTCTTTGAAAGCGCTTTTGCTTCTTCTGTTGTCGAAGGAAGTTCTCTCGAATTTGTAAACCTAGGTTGAAGAACCTCCTGATTCGTAATTTCCCAAACGAACTGGCTTAGTGTTATACCTTTTTTACGCAAAGAAAGGAGGCTTTTAGCATTTTGTATGGTGGCCTCGATTTTAAGACGATTTCTGATAATATTTTTATTAGACATTAGTCGCTGTATGTCTTTTTCATCGTAGTTCGCAATTTTCTCAGCATTAAAGTCGTCGAATGCCTCTCGAAAATATTCTCGTTTTTTTAAGATGGTTATCCAGCTTAATCCTGACTGAAAGCTTTCTAAAATCAAACTTTCAAAAAGTTTTTGATCATCTTTATTGGGCCTACCCCATTCGTTATCGTGATAGGCGATATACTCAGGATCTTCACCGCACCAGTGGCATCTATTTTGCATAATAGGTTATTGGATAGTTACAAAGCTAAGCCACCGAACTGCATTATCTTTACAGTTGACGAAATTCAGCATGAATTACAGAGATTATAAAGAATTACACAAGCGTTTGGCAGCTGAGAATAAGACGACCAGCAATCACAACAAACCGGCCTATATAGAGTATACTCGACTCAATTGGCAGCGTATAAAGCGTTGGGAAAAACAGGCAAAGCTCTCTGAAGAACAGGTGGAGTGGCTTAAAAAACAAACAAATACGATTAAGTGGGTGGTACTCACCGAACCTTGGTGTGGTGATGCAGCTCCTTCATTACCTATAATGGCTAAGATTTCCGAAACACATCCCGGTCTTGAGTTAGAAATTTTATTGAGAGATGAGAACCTAGAGCTCATGAATAAATTTTTGACAGGGGGAGCTCAATCAATTCCTAAACTCATTCAATACTCAGGGAATATGATCACTAGTTGGGGATCTCGACCTTCGGGTGCTGCAGAATTCATTACGGATTACAAAATCAATCATGGTAAGTTAGATGCAGCCGGGAGAGAGCAATTACAGCAATGGTATAATCAGGATAAGGGACATCAGATAACATCTGAATTATTAGTCCTCCTTGGCAGGGAATAAATAGGTAATTGTTCCTTCTTGATAGGGCTTGCCAGACTCTTGAAAACGAGAGATTTTAGCGTATTCTATGGCATTTTCTACCAGGCATCCATTATCAGTCGAAGAGAATTCAGGACTGAACCAAGCATCAATAACTATACCTCGATTGTCAACGGCAACATTTATAATAATTTCTCCTCCTTCAAGACATTTATAGACTGGCACCGGTAATTCACGATGTACACGACCTCTTAAATTATAACTAATTGTAGTTCGTTTTGCTAGTTTAATTGGCTTCCCTTTGGGAGGGGCATTCTGTTTCATCCGATTAATTCGATCTTCGATCTCCTTACTAAGGGCACCAATTCCAGAACTCGAGGCCATTTCGGCGGCCATTTTTGTATAGTCTTTTCCTGCTTCGAGACTTTCTAGAGAGGCCAATGGTTCTGGGTCTTCATACTCAGACTCTTCACCTGCATCATTAGAGGCTTTATTGGTTTCAATCTTGAAGGCTTCAAATCGTTTTTCTTCCAGTTTTTTGAAAAAGTCAGGTTCTGGATCTTCAATAATTTCTATAATCTCATTACGATTGAGGTTTAAGTCGATACTATAACCGAAAAGCAAAAGGCTAATAAGAACTGTGAATACGCCCGTTGTTATTCGGGCTATCCTTTTTGCTTTTCTGACTAATTCACGCATAAGCTCTTTTTTACCTCTTCGGGAGTTAAGGCATAAGTTACATCGTGTTCACCAATTTTTGTTCGGCGTAAAGCACTAAGATGCGCTCCGGAGCCAAGCGCCTTGCCGTAGTCATGTGCTAGTGATCTGATGTAGGTTCCTTTTGAACAGACCACTTCAAAGTCAATTTCCTTTTTTGTAATGAATTTTGCAGAATCTATATTGAATGAGTGAATTTCAATCTTTCTCGCTTTAATTTCAGTCTCTTGACCTTCTCGAGCATACTCATACAAACGTTTTCCATCCTTTTTTAGTGCAGAAAAGAGAGGAGGAACTTGTTCTATTTTACCAATGAATTGGGCGGTTTTATTTTGAAGCTCCTCGATGTTAATATGTGCGGTCTCGAAGCTCTTATCGAATTCGGTTTCTAAATCGTACGAAGGGGTTGTTTTCCCGATTGAAATTGTACCTGTATAGGTTTTCGGATGACCTTGAAAAGTAGGTATTTTCTTGGTGAACTTACCTACGCAGATGATTAAAAGCCCGCTAGCTAACGGGTCAAGGGTTCCTGCATGTCCAATTTTGATCTTCTTTAACTTTAGCTTTTTTCGAAGCGCCCATTTTATTGAATTAACGGCTTGAAAAGAACTCCATCCGAATGGTTTGTCAACAAGAAGCAGTTGACCTTCAAGCCATTGTTCGGTAGTTAATTCGCTTAGGTTCTCCATGAATTATAAAAATAATAGAGCCGATACACCTGCTAAAAAACAATAGAATGCAAAATAAGTGAGTTTGCTTTTCTTTACTAAGGCAATCATCCATTTACAAGCGATAACTCCCGAAATAAAGGCACTTATAAAGCCTATAAATAAAGGTAATGCTTGAATGTCAGTACTAAAAATGGAACCACTCAATAGATCTTTAGTAATCTTACCAAAGATCAGTGGAACTACCATCAGAAAAGAAAAGCGCGCTGCTTCAGATTTATCGAGTCCTAAAATTACTGAGGTTGATATGGTTGCCCCACTTCTTGAAACCCCCGGTAGAATAGCAATGGCTTGAGCTATTCCGATAATAATAGCATCTTTGTAATTCAGTGATTTCTGACTCCTCTTGCTGCGATCGGCAACTAGTAGTAATAGCGCAGTAACGACGAGCATTAGCCCTACTAGAGTGATATTTCCTGAAAAAAAAGAATCAATGAGGTCTTCAAAGAAAAATCCAATTGCCGCAGCTGGTAGCATCGAAAGGATAATAGAAATAGTGAATGTAGTTGAAGATGGATCTCTAGAAAGCGTTTTAAGTATTATTTCTCTTACATCTTGCCTAAACAAGAACAATGTACTCAGTGCAGTCGCGAAATGAAGTATTACCGTAACAAGTAGGCTTTCTTTGGGAAGTGCTTCGCTTCCTAATAAGGCTTTTGCTAACTCTAGGTGTCCACTTGAAGAGACAGGTAGAAATTCGGTTAGGCCTTGAATAACACCGAGTATTAAAGATTCGATTATACTCATTTCTTCTTATTGTACAAGATGCCATAAGCTTGCAGTGCCAGACCAATTAGGATGAGTGTGGGAGCAAGTCTGATTCTTCTAAAATTGTATATCTCTGGATTAAAGACTTCGGGATCATCACTTCTTCCTCCACTCATCAGAATAAATCCAGTGGCAATAAGAATTATTCCTACAATAATGATTTGATAATTTCTTTTTTCTAGTATAGGTCGTTTCATAGTCTAAGCGAAGTCATTAGTTGATTTAAGCGATAAAAATCTTGAAGTGGCAAGGTAGGTGCTAAATACTGTAATTGTCGTTCCTAAAATAAATAGTAGAGAGATAATTGCTCCTAGGGCATAGTAATCTTGCGTTAGTTTAAGATTTGGATACCACTGATCTATTTTAAAATAGAGAAGGCTGAGTAAAACCGATGCTATAGTTGCTCCTAGAATTCCAAGCCGTAAATTAATCCATATAAATGGCCATCGAATAAACGCCTTTTTGGCTCCAACTAGTCTCAGTGTTTTAATAACTAAACGTTTTGAATAAATTGAGAGTTTGATCGAGCTATTGATAAGTAGTATGGAGAATAGGAGTAGAATAGTTGCTCCAAAAGCCAGGGCTTTTTGGATAGAAGAAAAGTTACTTTCAAGTAGGCGTAGTAATTCAGTGTCATAAATCACCTCTTCTACATATGGCCTTTGTTGTAAATCTGTAGCTAGCTGATCGATTGAACTTACCGAAACAAATTGAGCTTTTAATGCGATTTCAATACCATCTCTTAATGGGTTGAATCCTAAGAATTCTACAAAGTCTTGTCCGATTTCTTCACTGTAATCTTTGGCGGCTTGTTCTTTAGAAATAAAGGAGACGCCCAAAGTATTTTCGTTTAATTCAAAGCCTTTAAGTAATTGGGCTTTCTCAACTTCTTTTGTATTGGGATTAAGATAGGCGGTGACGATGAGTTGCTCTTTGAAATAATCGCCCAGTTTACTTGCATTAAAAACGAGCGTACACAAAAGTCCGACTAGGACAAGAACCACAGTTATGCTAATTGCTACCGAGATGTAGGAAGATCTCAGCCTTCTTTTTTCATAACGTGCGATGTAAGAGCTCATGAATTGCTTTCGAGCACTAAAATTAGCAAAGTAATTCTAGATTTTCAGCCTCGGTTTATTCGCAGTACTTTTAAGGCCCAAAACATCGGTCAGAAATGAATTATAATTTTAATGAGATTGAGGCTAAATGGCAGCGTTATTGGGCAGAAAATGAAACCTTCAAGGCAGAAGATTATTCATCTAAGCCAAAGTACTACGTGCTAGACATGTTTCCTTATCCTTCGGGAGCAGGATTACACGTTGGTCATCCACTCGGATACATTGCTAGTGATATTTATGCGCGCTTTAAGCGTCATCAAGGCTATAATGTGTTGCATCCGATGGGGTATGATTCATTTGGTTTGCCAGCCGAGCAATACGCGATTCAAACGGGACAGCATCCGGCCAAAACCACTGAGGTGAATACTGCTCGTTATCGCGAACAATTAGACCGAATAGGTTTTTCATTTGACTGGTCTCGTCGATTCAAGACCTCTGAACCGAGTTATTACAAACACACACAGATCATTTTTATTCATCTTTTTAATTCTTGGTATGATAAGGATGCGGATAAAGCAAGATCGATCGCTGACTTAGTAGCAGCGTTTGAGAAAGATGGAAATAGTGATGTTCATGCGCACTCTGACGAGGATACTCCGGTATTTACCTCTGAAGTGTGGAATAGAATGAGTACTGAAGATCAAGAGGATCTACTTCAAAAGTACCGCCTGACTTATCTCGCAGATATCGAAGTAAACTGGTGTCCTGAACTGGGAACTGTTCTTGCCAATGATGAAATCGTAAATGGGGTTTCAGAGCGCGGCGGACACCCTGTAGTTCGAAAAAAAATGAAGCAATGGAGCATGCGAATTACAGCCTATGCCGACCGCTTACTTCAAGGGTTATCAACGATTGACTGGCCACAACCTCTTAAAGATTCTCAAACCAATTGGATTGGACGATCTGAAGGTGCCGAGGTAAGTTTTCAAATTGAGGGTCACGAAGAATTAATCAAAGTATTTACCACACGCCCCGATACCCTATTTGGTGTGAGTTTTATGACGCTTGCTCCCGAACATGATCTGGTCCTTAAGATTACGTCAGATAAGCAACGCGCTGAGGTAGAGGCTTATATCGAAGAGACCGCTAAACGTTCAGAGCTCGATCGTATGTCTGATGTAAAGCGTATTTCAGGAGCCTTCACGGGAGCTTATGTGCTTCATCCATTTTCAGGGGAAAGAATTCCGGTTTGGATTGGCGATTATGTCTTAGCAAGCTATGGAACTGGCGCTGTAATGGCCGTTCCTTGTGGAGACCAACGCGATTATGATTTTGCAAAGCATTTCAATCTTTCGATTCCAAATGTTTTTGAAGGGGTTTCTATAGAGCATGAGGCTTTTACCGATAAAGGAACAACCACCATTGCGAATTCGGAGTTCTTGAATGGTCTGGATTACGCCACTGCGAAGCGTACCATAATCGATCGTCTTGAGGCAGAAGGTAAGGGAACGGGCAAGGTAAATTATCGTTTAAGAGATGCGGTGTTCAGTCGTCAACGTTATTGGGGAGAACCCTTCCCGGTTTACTACGTAAATGGTAGACCTCAAATGTTACCTGAATCAGCACTTCCTTTAGAATTACCAGATGTTACACAATATTTACCTACCGAAAAGGGGGATCCGCCGTTAGGAAATGCTAAAGTTTGGGCTTGGGATAGGACTCACCAAAAAGTAGTAGATGTTGATCTTATCGATCATCAAACGATTTTTCCTCTTGAATTAAATACCATGCCAGGTTGGGCGGGGTCTTCGCAGTACTTCAACCGATTCATGGATCCTCACAATGAGGCCCAACTTGTCGATAAAGAGAAGGTAAATTACTGGCGCGAAGTAGACCTTTATATCGGAGGTAGCGAACATGCGGTAACCCACCTATTATACGCTCGTTTTTGGCAGCAATTCATGTACGACTTAGGTTTTGTTTCACAGCCTGAATTCGCAAGAAAATTGATTAATCAGGGTATGATCACCGGCCTTTCAGCAATCGTTTATAGGAAGTCCAAAACCAACACCTATTATTCTCACGGTTTAATTGATTTCAAGGATTCTTCTGCTGAGAATTATATAGACTATTTTGAAAAATTGAGAGTTGATGTAGGACTAATTAATTCAAGTGATGAATTAGACATTGAAGGGTTGAAAAAGTGGCAGCCTCAATATACAGACGCCAGTTTTGTTCTTGAGAAAGACCGATACATTGTTGGTCGCGAGGTAGAAAAAATGTCGAAGCGCTGGTACAATGTTGTGAATCCAGATCAGATATGTGAAGAATACGGAGCCGATGCATTACGCCTTTACGAGATGTTTTTAGGGCCGCTAGAGCAGTCTAAGCCATGGAACACAGCAGGTATTACGGGAGTATCTGGATTCTTAAAGAAACTATGGAAATTATATGATTCAGTAAATGATGAAAATCCAAGTGCAGAATCGTTTAAGATTCTTCATAAAACCATCAAAAAGGTGCAAGATGATCTAGAGTCGTTTTCGTTCAACACTTCTGTTTCGTCATTTATGATCTGTGTAAATACGCTAAATTCTGAAAAGTGTTTTTCTAGAAAAATACTTGAGCCTTTAGCTATTCTTGTATCACCATATGCGCCACACATTGCTGAAGAGTTATGGGTCAAATTGGGTAATTCACCCTCAATAGCAAATCAGCCCTTTCCTGTCTTTGATGCGAGTTATTTAGTGGAATCTGAAAAGGAGTATCCGGTCTCTTTCAATGGGAAAATGCGTTTTAAGATCACCTTGAGTGCTGATGCATCCAAGGAAGAAATTGAAAAAGCAGTGATGGCGCACGAAAAGACTGCGGAGCAACTCAAAGGCGCAGCGCCGAAAAAGGTCATTGTGGTGCCTGGTAAAATTGTCAATATCGTTGTTTAAAAAGGTCATACTATAATTATGGGCGGATATTATTTATTACTCATTGTAATAACCTTAGTAAGTGCTGGTGTTTCTCAGCGATTAAAATCTAAGTTTAGAAAGTACGAGAAAACCAAGCTTTCGGGCGGATGGTCAGGT
>JAAZVG010000145.1 GCA_018623655.1 Flavobacteriaceae bacterium | reverse complement strand
CGCTCCAAAACTTATACTTTCCATGTTGGCGTAAATATAGGCTAAAGAACTGCTCGATGAATCAAGCGTGTTTGACCTGACGATTTTGACGTCTATAATACGCCTCTAGAATCTCTTCAAGCTCTTTCTTACTGTAACGTTTGCCTTTATAAAAGAGAGAATGAACCGCTAGAGTTTGATGCTCTAGAAGCCGGGCAATACGTATTTTTTGTTTAGATAAGGTAGGCATTCAGTTTAGAAAACGTACATACAAGTAACGAAAAATTTTGATATTGTGAACTATAATTAGCTGATTTTCTAATGGTTGTAAAATATAACTTAAGTTGAGTGCCTTATTTAAGAGCTCAAAACTATATTTGAGATATGAGAAAATTCCTGACCAATATCTTTCTTATAAGTTTCTTTTTTGTTGTGAATGCACAGTCTTTTACTGGAGAACAACTGAAACAGGGATATGCTTTATTTAGTGACCGCTTAACCTTTTTGTATGATACCGATATTTATGGAACAAGTCCTGAACGTGTCTATGTCACAGGCTCTTTTCGAGGATGGGATGCAGCTTTTAATAAGGAGTGGGAGTTAAAAAAATCGGGTGCGATATGGAGTTTGACTATTGAAAATGAGGATGATTTAAAAATCCCTGCTAGATCTGAGTTCAAATTTTTGATTGATAACGTTCAGTGGCAAGATCTACCACACAGCCCATTGAATGAAAAGGGGGGGAATCTCGTGTATAAATACGATGCATTTGTGCGCTCATTTAAAGCAGAGATTCTTGATGAAAAAGCGATTGCACTACTAACCAATTTCAAACCGAGTTTTGATGCTGATGATTATAGGCTAATGCGAATCGATGGTCGAGAAATTAAGGTTGAGAACGTCTTACCGAACACAGCTTCCAAGGCACTTCTTGTTCCTTCAGAACCCATTGATATAAGAAGAGTTCACTATCTAGAGGATTTGGAGAAGGGAATTAAAACTCAAGTCTTATTTGATGGATGGTTTCGAAATTTATACAGTAATAAAACCCTAGGAGCGGAAATTGTAAATGGAAAAACAGAGGTGCGGTTATTTTCCCCTCGAGCCACCTCGGTCTATCTTTATATATACGATACTTCGAAAGCAATCAATGCTAGTCAAACGGTTAAAATGAAGGTCGATAATCAAGGGGTTTGGGAAGCTTTTATTAGTAAGGACCTGTCGGGAAAGTATTATGATTTCACAGTACATGGGCCCAGTGATAAGGGTAATTCCTTTTATGAGTCCACAAAGACGCACATAAGAGATCCATACGCTAGGGTAGTTGATACCAGTTGGGGTAGGGCGCGTATTTGGCCAAAAACCGTCCCTGCAACTCCGCTTGCCAATGGTGTTCCTGCAATGAAAGACGTCATTGCTTATGAAATGCATGTTCAAGATTTCAGTGACCGCTTGCCGATTATTGACCGTGAAAAAGGAACATTTAAAGGCGTAATTGCAAGTGGACTGCGTAATTCGGTTGGGGAAAAAATTGGCTTCGATTATTTGGTTGATTTGGGGATCAATGTGGTTCATTTAATGCCTGTTCAAGAATATTTGCATTTTCCTGATGAAGACTGGAAGGCTTCTTTCAAAGATGACCCTTATATGATTGATCAGGGTGTGGCTTTAGAGAATTACCAGTGGGGGTATCGCACAACCTTTGCGATGGCTGTCGAGTCGAAGTATCGAACGAAAGGTTCAGAACCCGGGGCAGAGCGAGATGAGTTTAGAGACCTTGTTCAGGCTTTTCATGATAAAGGAATTGCGGTGATCATTGATATTGTACCGAACCATACCGGAGAGAATATGGACGGAGGGGAGCAATACTTCAATTTCAACGGTATTGATAAGCAGTATTATTACCGAACGAAAGACTTAGAACATATAGGTGCTTATGGGAATGAGGTAAAGACAGAGAATCGTCCGATGGTACAGCGCTGGTTAATTGATCAGTGCAAAAATTATATCGAAGAGTTCGGAATCGATGGGTTTCGAATCGACTTGGCAGGACAAATTGACCAGCAAACATTGATTGCTCTCAAGGAAGCGATAGGTGAAGATAAGATCGTGTATGGAGAGGCGTGGATTGGTTCGAATGATCCTGAATTTGAGAATAATCCTGACTGGGATTGGTACAAGGAAGATTCTCCTATTACTTTCTTTCAGGATGATGCGCGTAATGCATTCAAGGGGCCAGTATTTACTCTCGTCGATAAGTATCAAGACCGGGGATGGCCGGGGGGTAAGTTCGATGAACGTGAAAACGTAATGAAGGGATTGGCAAATAAATTCGATACCGATAAAACGCCGATAAGCGGAATCAATTACTTAGATATACACGATAATTTCGCACTTGCTGATCAGTTTGCCGAAGCTGATTTCGATGGTCGACTAGCTGTTGATCAGGATGCGTATCGTATTGCGGTTACCTTACTTTATACTTCTCTTGGACCTATCGTTACGCATGGCGGCTCTGAGATCATGCGAAGTAAAGCTCATGCTCCGTTACAAGAAGTGGTGAAAATGACAAATGCAGGATTTAACGTCTATATGCACGGATACCGGGACACGTATAACCATCGCACCGCCAATCAATTCGTTTGGGAACAGGTAGGGAGACGTCCGAGCGCAACGAACAGAAACGATTATGCAATGATGCAAAAGTTCTGGAAAGGTCTAAATGAGTTTAGAAGGTCGAGTTACGGTGAAGTGTTTCGCGTCGATGCGGCCAGTGAAGATTACTATGATTTTATTCTTCCTGAAAATCAAGGTCAACTTGGTTACGTGGTCGATGATAAGGTACTCGTACTTTTGAACCCTTCTAGAGTTCAGGGATATTTCGACATACCAATATTAGAGGAGGGTCGATGGCAATTAATTGGTACTAAACAGGGTATTTCACTGAGGGGCATGAAGCATGCTCGACTTCCTCAACGACTTTATGGGGGTCAGGGATATAGTATTAATTTGAACCCTGGGGGTATTGCGATTTGGGTAAGAAATTAAAAATCACGAGCTGCTATTGCTAGAGAAGTAATCGCCCCCCAATAAGTAGTGAGAATGAAGATCGACGCAAAAGGTATCGGACTCACAAAAGCATTGATTCCTAAAATGGTATCCGATATCATGAAAAGTAGACCACCCATACCTAGTTGAAGTCTCATTTTAAATCGTTTATTCAGCGCGATACTCATCGAAAGGCTGCTCATTATTCCAATGACCACTACATAACTCAAAATGGCGATTTGGAGCACACCTGAAACCTTGGGCCATATAAAATATAGCGTACTTATAGAAAGTACTGATACGATTAAAAACGCCATCCAATGAAACTTCATTCCAAACCCTGCCCTAAAAGCTCTGATGAAGAGAAGATGGGCAATAAGAAAGAATCCGAGTCCTAATAAAAACCCACCTTCCCAAAGTAGAGCAATGTCCCCTAATAGACAAAATAACAAGGCGGTAATTAATTGAGCACCCAATCTTGAAATTTGCTTATTACTAGATGCTAGTAGCAAAACTAAAACCGTTGTGAACCCCTTCGCGATACCATAAGCCCAAAGGGGAGCAATGGCTTCAAGAACTATTGATGTAATACCCATTACAAGAATTGCAATGAGTAACGAAATTTTTGATGGATACATGTTTATAAAATTATTTTTTTCCGTAACTGATTTCAAATAATTTAACTTTTTTCTTGAATTGTCTTTTGCTAGCTTTCGCCTTCAAATTCTGATAATGAGCAGAAAATCACAAGAAAAATTTAGAGAATTTCACCGCTATTTAGGGTTCTTTTTAGCGGGAATTATGGCCGTTTATGCTTTAAGTGG
>JAAZVG010000144.1 GCA_018623655.1 Flavobacteriaceae bacterium | reverse complement strand
TGCTATTAGCGATTTTCCGAAAAGGTAGATGATCTTCGCGAAGTATAAAAAGACCATCGGAGGTTTTAAATCCCACAATAAGGTATAAGGCAAGAAACCATCGACCCAAGCTTGACCCATCAGAATGAAAGTGCTCTCATCCTTGTCAATGTAGTCTCTGAAGAAAAAGGGGAAACGTAATAAAACGCTTAGACAAACTATCGTGAATAACGCTTGTCGCCCTGCGAAATTTACTATCCTCATAGTTAAAAGATACTACCTTAGAATTAATCTTTTTTAAAGCTGCTCAATGCGTTTAAATATGAGCTCGTTCTCCCAGCCACGGTACTGGAAATAACGGATCAGTTTGGTTCTTAGTTTATGACCTTTAAAGGCCTCTAGGGACGCTAACTTTTTGTCAAAGTGTGAATTGAAACTACCTTCATAATCTTCATTTTCTAAGGCTTTTATTGCTTTTTTTATTGTGAATGGACTAAGACCTTTGAATTTTAATTCTCTTTCAATTCGCCTTTTACCCCAGTGTTTGATTCTAAATTTTCCAAGTGCAAACTGAATGGCAAAGCGCTGTTCATTCAGGTAGTTTGATTGAATGAGGTCAGATATAATTTGATCGATTGCCTCAGGAATCATACCCATCTTTTCAAGTTTTGAAACCACTTCACTATGACAGCGTTCACGGTATGCACAGTAGCCTTCAATTCGCTGTTTGGCCTGGTCTAAAGTGTAAGATGTAGTTTTTGGCTTGTAGTACACCTTTCAAAAGTAGCTCGGTTTTGGGCAAAAAAAAAGTCCCCTCAACGAGGGGACTTTTTTATAAACGTATCGTTTTGCCTTTTTTGTTTTTGAAACGGTAGTGCAAGTAGGTGTATGCATCTCGAGGGATAATATGTATCCACTTTTTATGCTTTAAAAACCAACGAAAACGGATTGAATTAAGTCCTTTAGTAAGGTAAGCTGCGATAAACGGATGAACGTTTAAGTATATACCTCCTTTGTTACTCTTTTTACTTAAAATCTTTTCGATTTCATAATTCATTTTATCAATCAAAACAATCGGAGCCTCTACGGTTCCATTTTCGTTCGGATCTTTTTCGCGGGTTTTTATATTTACCTCTGGTCTTACACGCTGTCTCGTGATTTGGATTAAACCGAACTTTGTCGGAGGTAAAATTTTGTGTTTAGCACGATCATCACTCATCTCCTCACGCAAGTGATCATAGAGTTGTTTGCGATGTTCATTCTTAGCCATATCAATAAAGTCTACTACGATAATTCCTCCCATATCGCGCAGTCGCAGTTGTCTAGCAACCTCTGTCGCCGCAATGAGATTTACCTCAAGCGCAGTATCTTCTTGATTATTTGCTTTATTAGACCTGTTGCCACTATTGACATCGATCACGTGCATGGCCTCGGTGTGCTCAATCACTAGGTATGCCCCTTTTGACATAGAAGCGGTCTTTCCTAATGAAGTTTTGATCTGTCGATCAATCCCAAATTTCTCATAGATTGGTACAGCTCCTTTGTGAAGCTTGACTATAGATTCGTGTTTGGGTGAAATTTCAGCGAGGTAATCCTTGATGCTTTCAACCATAGCAGGATTGTCAGCGTAAATACCTGTGAAACTTTCATTAAAGACGTCTCTGATAAAGCTCAAAGAGCGATTAACTTCTGTGAGTACCTTAGATGGATGATTTCCTTTTGAAACATTAGCACATAAGGTGTTCCATTTTCCTATCAGACGCTGTATGTCAGCATCTAGATTGGCAACTTTTTGACCTTCTGCCACTGTTCTCACGATAATACCAAAACCTTTTGGTTTGATACTCATCACCAATCGCTTTAAACGATCTTTCTCTTTTTTACTCTCAATTTTCTGTGAAACCGAAACTCTGTCTGAGAAAGGAACCATGACTACATATCTACCTGCCAAGGAAAGCTCTGAGCTAATTCGTGGACCTTTAGTTGATATAGGTTCTTTGATAATCTGAACCAATATAGATTGGTTTGCTTTTATCGCATCATTGATGCTACCGTCTTTATCTATTTCTTTTTCTAGCGGATAGTTTGTCAAACTGAAATCCGTAATTTTTTTATTCAACACTCCTTTAGTAAAACTCATGAAAGATCCAATCTTAGGTCCTAAATCATGATAATGTAAGAAGGCATCTTTTTGATATCCTACGTTTACAAAGGCAGCATTTAAACCGGTAACCGGTTTGCGAACTTTCGCGAGAAATATGTCTCCAACAGAGAAGCTGTTATCTCCTTCTTCTCTATGTAATTCAATTAATTTCCCGTCTTTTAGAAAGGCAAAATCGACCGTGTTGTTCTGTGTACGAATGATTAATTCTTTATTCACGGTTGCGATATTTATTACACTAAAAATCTAGTGTATTCATTAATAATGTTGCTGTGGTGCACTTAGCACTTTAATCAGCGGTATTCTAGAATGTCAATGAACGTATGGGTTGAAAAAACAGTAACTCGGGTCATTACCCGAGCTTACTTATTTCTTCTTGTGGCGATTCGCTCTTCTGCGTTTCTTACGTTTGTGAGTCGCCACCTTATGTCTTTTTCTTTTCTTTCCACTCGGCATAATGCGGTTGATTTATCGATTAATATTTATTTTACTTCTACACCGGTCTTTACGCCATCTACAAAAACCTTAGCAGGTTTGAATGCGGGTACATTGTGTGCAGGAATTTTGATAGTTGTGTTTTTCGAAATGTTACGACCTGTTTTCTCAGCTCTCGTTTTGATAATAAAACTACCAAAACCTCTTAAGTAAACATTATCTCCACCTTCTAAGGATGCTTTCACTTCTTCCATGAAAGACTCTACAGTGGCTTGTACATCTCCTTTTTCGATTCCTAATTTGTCAGAGATTTTACTTACGATGTCTGCTTTCGTCATAATGCTGGTTATCTTTAATGGTTTTTTAAGGCTTGCAAATATATGAATTAAATGCATTTTTAGCCTTAAGCCTCTAAATTTTAGGCTTCTATATTAGATGAGTGAAGATAACCGATATTTTTCAGCTCCACTTATTAAGTGGTATTTAAAAAGCAAACGTACACTTCCTTGGAGAGATATTCGGGACCCATACTTGATTTGGTTGTCTGAGGTAATTCTCCAGCAGACTCGCGTTGCGCAAGGGCTCCCTTATTTTGAAAGATTTCAAGCTGCTTATCCGACTCTTAAAGACCTTGCTTTGGCTGATGAGGAAGAGATTTTGAAACTTTGGCAAGGGTTAGGATATTATTCTCGTGCCCGAAACATGAAGAAAACCGCTGAAATGATTTACTCAGAATATGACGGATGTTTTCCGCATACCTATGATGAACTTTTAAAACTTAAAGGGATAGGCCCATACACTGCAGCAGCAATCGCCTCGTTCGCGTTTAAAGAAAATAGAGCGGTTGTAGACGGTAATGTATACCGAGTATTATCACGAGTTTTTGGGATTGACGAACCTATCAATAAAACGAGTGGGCAAAAGCTCTTTCAAGAGTTAGCAGATTCTTTAATTGACCCAGAAAAGCCAGATAAATTCAATCAGGCAATTATGGAATTTGGAGCCATTCAGTGTAGTCCGAAAAAGCCAAATTGTACAGACTGTATTTTTAACGATCGCTGCGTGGCGCTAGCTACAGATAAAATAGATCGTTTGCCTGTTAAACTATCAAAAGCAAAAGTAACTAAGCGCTACTTGCATTATTTGATGGTTTCAGATCAGTATCGAAACACTCAATTTGTGAAAAGATCAAATCGGGGAATTTGGGCGGGTTTATATGAGTTTCCGATGATAGAATCTAACGCTTCGAGTGAATTGTCTGACGATGAGATAGCTTCTTTTTTTAATCAAAAGGTAGAGGTGGTTTTACTAAACGAAG
>JAAZVG010000034.1 GCA_018623655.1 Flavobacteriaceae bacterium | reverse complement strand
TGAAATCAACCATTCATCGTGTAGTTAATCCAGATGAAAACATCATCAATAAATCGAGATACTCCATTCCGTTTTTCATGCATCCAAAAAGAGAAATGCCGCTTAATTGCTTAGCATCTTGCGTTAGTGACCATTCACCTAAGCAATTCGAAGATTGCACTGCTGGTGAGTATCTCGATGAGCGATTAAAAGAATTAGGCCTACTAAAATAAACCCAGAATGGATTTAGCTGATGCATTAAGAAATGCTTTCCCAAATCACGAACCAGAAGAATCGGTAGCATCAAACGAAGAGAAAACTTTTGATTTCTACGTACATGATTCTCCTACGCTACAATGCTGTTATGAAAAACGTAAAGGGAAAGCTACAACGATCATTAAATCATACCAAGGAACACCTTCAGATTTTAAAAAATTAGCTAGCGCTATCAAGAAAAAATACAATATCGGAGGAGGTATTAAGTCTCAAGATATTGTCATTCAAGGCGATTACAGAGATCTAATCATGGCATTTTTAAAAGAGTGTGGGTTCACGGTTAAACGTGTTGGTGGGTAATTCCCAGTTAATAGAACTTATATTATTCTCTTTTAGGTAATTATTAGCACTAATGAAATGTTTATTACCAAACCATAACCCTCTATTGGCGCTAAGAGGTGACGGATGACCACTTTTTAATACTAGATGCTTTTCTTGATCAATGTGATTCTCTAAAGCAATAGCTGCCGCTCCCCAAAGCATAAAGACTAATTTTTCCTTGAAATCATTGATGTAGTCTATACAATGAAGCGTAAAATATTGCCATCCCATTTTTGAATGACTATTAGGCTTTCCTTCTTGTACTGTTAACGTTCGATTTAATAAAAGAACTCCCTGCTGTGCCCAAGGTACTAGACTAGGGTTTACTTCATTCGGATAATTTCCACTCTCAATCAATATATTTTTTAATGAAGCTGGTGCTTTAGTACCATTTTTGACTGAAAATGAAAGCCCTTCTGCATACCCAGGTTGTGGATACGGGTCTTGCCCAACAATTACTACAGATAAGTCTTCTAATGAACAAAGTTCAAAAGCTCTTAAAATTTGTTCTTTTGGAGGAAAAATCGAACTTTTTCGATAGGCTTTTATCAAATCTTCTTCGAGTGATTTAAAGTAATCTTTTTCGAACTCAGAACTGACAAAATGATTCCAGTCATTATTTGGGAGATCAAACATCAATTAAAGATAAGTATTCATCCTATCTTTGTATTAAGCCATGAATTCATTGTTAAAGAAAGCATTACAAGACCTCGAATTTGATAAAATTTGTTATCAAATTTCGGTAAGGTGTAACACAGACAAAGGAAAAGAGGTTGCTCTTGAGATTGAGATTTCTAATGATTTCAACATCGTTGAAGAATCTTTAAATAAAACCTCTGAGTACCTCAGTTCTTTTGAAAACGACAATGTCATCCCAAATCATGGATTTGATTCTATTGACAACGAACTTCGCTTATTAAGTATAGAGAACACAGCTATTGAACCTTTAGGGTTTAAAAAGGCTGCTAGTATTATCGATCAGATTAGGATCCATCAGAAATTCTTCAAAAAATTTAAAGAGTACTACCCTACCCTTAACACCCAAACCGAGCCTATAGAGGATCTTTCTTTTTTGAAAAAGGACATTGATCTTATCGTGGACCGCTTTGGCGAGATAAAGAACAGCGCCTCCCCTGCCCTTTCTGATTTGAGAAGACAAATGACCGAGGTTCGTTCAAAAATCAATCAAAGCTTCGGAACAGCGCTCACATCAGCGTTAGCAAATGACTTTTTAGATGACATCAAAGAGTCATTTATTGACAACAGACGTGTTTTGGCGGTGAAGGCGATGTACCGTAAGAAAGTTAAGGGATCACTCATGGGATCATCAAAAACAGGATCTATTGTATACATCGTTCCCGAATCAACACAACGTTATGTTCGAGAACTGGCAGACTTAGAATACGAAGAAACAGAAGAAATTAGAAGAATCCTTATCGGTTTGACAGACCAGCTACGTCCTTATAAAACAAATTTAAACCAGTTTCAAAATTATCTAGTAAATATTGATTTAATAGCAGCTAAAGCAAAGTTTGCAAGAGATATCAATGGCATAAAACCCAAACTCAATAATGATCGCCAATTAAATCTTAAAGATGCTTTTCACCCTCTTCTGTACCTGCAAAATCAATTGGAAAAAAAAGATACCTTTCCTCAAAGTATTGAGCTCCATCCTGAAAATAGAATTGTAGTCATCTCTGGGCCGAATGCAGGCGGAAAAAGCATCACTCTTAAAACTGTTGGATTACTTCAGTTAATGATTCAATCAGGGATACTCATCCCAGTTCACCGAAAAAGTACTGTATGTATTTTTAATCGATTCTTAACCGATATCGGAGACAATCAATCTATTGAAAATCACCTCAGTACTTATAGTTATCGACTCAAGAATATGAATCAGTTCTTAAAGAAATGTAATGATTCAACATTATTTCTAATTGATGAATTTGGTACAGGTTCTGATCCTGAGCTTGGGGGCGCACTTGCAGAAACGTTTTTAGAAACCTTTTATGAGAAGGAATCTTATGGGGTAATTACAACGCACTATTCAAACTTAAAACTATTAGCAAATGAGCTTGAATATGCCTCTAATGCGAATATGCTATTTGATAATCGAACCCTTGAGCCAACTTATAAACTAGTACTTGGCGAGGCTGGTAGTTCATTTACTTTTGAAGTAGCACAGAAAAATGGAATACCCTACAGTTTAATTAACCGAGCAAAAAAGAAAATTGAAAGAGGAAAAATACGTTTTGATGCGACTATTGCCAAACTCCAAAAAGAACGTTCCAAAATCACAAAAACAGAAGATCGATTAAGTAAAGAAGCAGAGAAAGCTTCAGTTGAAAGTGAAAAGATGGAACGTCTAAACACCAAGTTAGACGAAAAACTAAAATCCTATCAAAAACTTTACGAGTATCACAGCAAAATGATTCAACTCGGTGAAAAGGTTGACGAGTTATCAGAAAGATATTTTCAGGATCAGAAAAAGAGAAATTTGGTATCCGGTTTTCTTCGATTGGTAGAAACTGAGAATAGTAAGCGTAAAAAGAAGTCTGCGCCAGTCATTAAAAAAGAACGTGTCGAAAAAAAGGCACTGAAATCAGAAATCAAAGAAGCTGTCGAGACCGTTAAGATCAAAGAAGCTACGACTAAGAAAAAGATACCAAAGAAAGCCTTGCCTAAACCTGTTGATTTAAAAGTTGGAGATCGTGTAAGGCTTGAAGATAGCCGTTCAACGGGTACAATTGATCAAATTGAAAAAGGAATAGCTACAGTGAATTACGGTATGTTTACTACGAAAGTAGCGCTTGAGAAATTGAATAAGGTTTAACCGTTGATGAGATTTCAACAGAATCGTCACTACGTATTTTTTGATAGTCATTGCCCGATGTGTTCTAATTGGGCAATGAAAATTCTCCAATGGGATACTGAAGGCGTTTTTATTTTGATTTCAGCTCATTCAACTATAGCAGCTTCCTGGGCAAAAGCAAGGGGGGTAGACCCCAATATATTTCATAAAACAATAGTATACCTACAGCCTAATGTATTTTGGTGTACAGAAGGAGATGCAGTAAAGAAAATTGCAAAAAACTTAAAATCGATACCACTACCCTTTTCATTCATTTTATGGATTGCCCCAAAAGTGATAATTAATGGAATCTATCGATTTATAGCTCAAAATCGTAAAAAGAAAGGAAAAGATTGTGACTTATTACTTGACAAGTCAATAAAAGATCGAATTATTCTCTAAACAACGATATCATTAGTTCACCTGATCTAGATGGTCATCCCAATTTTTAACCTTAGGATTACCCAATTTACCTAATGCCTTCGCAACCAAAACAGAGACCGTGGCATCTCCTGTAACATTCACAACCGTTCTGCACATATCTAGTGGACGATCCACTGCGAAAATTAGCGCTAACCCTATCGCGAGTTTATCCGCAGGAAAACCAACAGATTCAAGAACGATCACCAACATTACCATTCCTGCTCCAGGTACGGCGGCAGCTCCAATTGACGCTAAAAGCGCTGTAAAGACAATGGTTAACTGATCACCCAGTGTTAGATCAAAGCTAAGAGCTTGTGCAATGAAAACTGCTGCGATTGCTTGATACAAACTACTTCCGTCCATGTTAATTGTAGCACCGACAGGTAAAACAAAACTCGCCACTTCTTTATCAACTCCAATATGCTCCTCTACACGCTCCATAGTAACTGGAAGCGTTGCGGCACTTGAAGAGGTAGAAAATGCTAGTAACTGTGCAGGGCTCATATTTTTAATAAACCAAAGGGGGCTCTTTTTCGCAATAGTAGCGATTACAATAAGATAGAAAACAATCATTAAAGACAGGCCTAAAACGACTACCCCAGCGTACTTTAATAGGGCTAACAACAGTTCAGGGTCTGACGACGATACAACAACGCTGGCAAGTAAAGCAAACACTGCATAAGGCGCTGAAAGCATTATCAGATCTACCATTTTGAGTACTACTTCATTTAACGAATCAAATAGAGCTTTAATGGGTTTAGCGGCCTTCTCACCGATAAGTAACAAAGAAATAGCGAATAGGATTGAGAAGAAGATCACCTGCAACATTAAACTATTGTTAGACATTGCATAAAAGATGTTATCAGGAACCATATCAACAATGAACTGTAGTGGGCTTGCCTCCTTCTGAGCAGTAGCAGTAGCAATTTTAGAGGTTACTCCGGAGTCATTGGCATAAGTCGTAGTCAATTTAGCAACAGTCTCATCAGAAATTCCAATACCTGGCTTCATCATATTAACTAAACTTAAACCAATCAAAATCGCCACAACGGTTGTAATCATATAGGTAACAAACGTTCTTATTCCCATATTCTTAAATTTAGAAATGTCTTTTAGATCGGCTATTCCTTTGACTAATGACGCGAGAATTAATGGAATGGCTATAAGTTTTAGTAATCGAACAAATATGGTCCCGAAAGGCTGAATCCAGTCTGAAACGAAGCTTGGACCGAAGTCAAAAAATGTCATTACAAATCCAAATAGGAGTCCTAATACTAGTCCTATAACAATTTTCCAATGTAAAGCCATTAAATTAAATTTTTGATAGTTTATTAAGTAGTAGAAAATCGGCCATAACTAAAGCAGCCATTGCCTCGACAATAGGCACGGCTCGGGGCACAACGCATGGGTCGTGTCTACCTTTTCCATGCGTATCGGTAAGTGAACCATCCCGGGTTAACGTTTCATAAGGCTGAAGAATTGTAGCTACGGGTTTGAATGCTACTTCAAAATAAATATCCATCCCGTTTGAAATTCCCCCTTGAATTCCTCCGCTATAATTCGTCTTGGTAGTGCCATCCTCGTTAAAATAGTCGTTATGCTCGCTACCAAGCATGCTTGGAGCATCAAATCCGCTTCCATAGGCAAATCCTTTCACCGCATTGATCGAAAGCATCGCAGAACCTAAAGCAGCATGAAGCTTCTGAAAGACGGGCTCCCCCAAGCCAACAGGTACATTTTGAATAATACATTTCACCACCCCACCGATCGTATCCCCTTTCTTCTTGATGCTAGAGATTAAATCAATCATTTGGCTCGCAGTCTCTGGGTCTGGGCATCGAACCATATTATTTTCAATCACATCAAAATCCAGTGCGCCATGGTCTTTATTCAATTTAATCTCACCAACCTGGTTTACGTAAGCTGTAATTTTCATTGGTGAAACAATCTGTTTTGCTATAGCTCCCGCAACTACACGGGAAACGGTCTCTCTTGCTGAAGACCTACCTCCTCCTGTATAGTCTCTAAAACCGTATTTCTGATCATACACCCAATCGGCGTGTGAAGGACGGTAGGTTTCTTTGATATGGGAATAATCCTTTGACTTTTGGTTCGTGTTTTTAATTACGAAACCTATCGGTGTACCGGTAGTTTTACCTTCAAATATTCCTGATAAAAACGATACAGTATCAGGCTCTTTGCGTTGAGTGGTAATTTTAGATTGCCCCGGCTTTCTTCGATCAAGTTCATTTTGAATAAGTTCAAGGTTTAATTCAATACCAGCAGGACAACCATCAATCACACCGCCTAAGGCCGGACCGTGTGATTCTCCAAAAGTACTTACTCGAAAATGATTGCCGAAAGTATTTGCTGCCATAATTGAACGCTCTATAATTTTGTGCTGCAATAATACTCTGCTTGCACTTACTTCTAAAATATATCTACTGAAATCGTGCTAAAAGTTAACAATTTCATATAACACTCTTAGTAATTAAGAAAGGTAGGACATCAATTCAGGGACTTTCTTTGTAATCAAATCTATTTTTTTTGAGAAAACGCAAAATTCATGTGGCCGTTATATCTGACACTCATTTAGGTACTTATGGGTGTCATGCTGATGAACTATTGATTTATTTAAATAGCATTTCGCCTAAAAAACTAATACTCAATGGAGACATCATCGACATCTGGCAATTTCGCAAAAGGTATTTTCCAACTTCACACCTGAGGGTGTTAAAGAAGATCATAAGTATGGCTTCAAATGGAACCGATGTTTATTATATCACTGGTAATCACGACGAAACGCTTCGTAAATTTTCAGGAAATGCTATGGGAAGATTAAAAATAGTAGATAAACTCGTGCTTGAATTAGATGGTAAAAAGACCTGGATCTTTCACGGGGATGTATTCGATATATCTATCCAAAATGCAAAATGGTTAGCAAAATTAGGTGGATGGGGTTACGATATTTTAATTCTTCTCAATAGACTCATCAATTGGTTATTACTAAAACTTGGAAGAGAAAAATATTCGTTGTCTAAGAGGATAAAAAACAGCGTAAAAAGCGCTGTAAAGTATATTCAGAGCTTTGAGAAAGTAGCTGCTGAATTGGCAATTGATAACGAATATGACTATGTGATCTGTGGGCATATCCATCAGCCCAAGAAAGAAACCTTTATCAATAAAAAAGGGAAGACAATCTACCTTAATTCTGGAGACTGGGTAGAAAATTTAACCGCATTAGAGTACAATTTTAAGCGTTGGAGAGTTTACAATTACAATCATGACAAACTCTCTCCATTTTTTGCAGATGAAGGAATTAAAGAAATGACTCTTGAGGAATTAATCGACTCAATTACAGTCAAAGAAGAAGGGTAAAAGATATTGAAGTTACTGTAAAAAAGACTAGAAGTCGTCTTAAGCTAGTGCTTTTTCAATAACTTGAATCGGATGAATTGCCTTTCGTGCCGTTCCATCTTTAATTTGGTGTCGACAACTTGTACCATTGGCGACGATAATGGTTTTCTCGTCAGCTTTTTCAATCGATTTAAATAGGCGTAGACCTCCCATTTTCATCGAAACCTCGTAATGCTCTTTTTCGTATCCGAATGACCCTGCCATTCCGCAACATCCGCTATTAATAATCGAAACTTTGTAATTCGGAATTTGATTTAATAAATCGAAGGTATACTTAGTATTAGAAAGTGCTTTTTGGTGGCAGTGCACATGAACTTTTACCTCTGCAGTTTCTTTATGAAAAACAGAAGCATTCAAACTCCCATTTTCAAATGATTGCGATAAAAACTCTTCAATTAGAAAAGTTTGATTTTTCAGCAATTTAGTTATTGAATCATCTGAGATAAGTCTTTGATACTCATCTCTAAAACTTAAAACAGCAGAGGGCTCAATTCCGACAATTGCAACTTTTTGTTCCAGTAACGAAACCAAATTTTGGGTCATTCGTGTTGCTGCAGATTTTGCTTGTTTTAAGAATCCTTTTGAAATAAATGCTCTTCCACTTTCCCCAAAGACTAATTCAAGGTCATATCCTAAGCGATGTAAGGTTCTTATTGTCGATTTGGTTAGCTCAACATCCATATACTGACTAAATTCATCAACATAAAGTGCTACTCTTAATGCATCTTGAGCAACAGGATTAGATTTCTTTAGTCGTGCTAAATACTTCTCAAAATTTACCTTGTAAACTAATGGCAGTTGTCTTTGTTTTGCTATTCCCGAAAGGGATTTAACCAAGCTTGCTAAAGGGCTTTGAAACACCATTCGACTGAATGGTGCTATGTAGCTAGAAATTCGATTGATCAGCGTACTATAAGCAAACAGTTTCGATCTAAACTTATATCCTTTCTGTTCTTGATATTGATACAAATATTCTGATTTCAGTGTAGCCATATCCACATTCGACGGACATTCACTAGCACAAGCTTTACAGCTTACACATAAATCTAAAACTTCAATAGCATCTTCACTTGAAAAGACCTTTTCCTTATTATTTTCATTTAAAGCAATACGAAGTGCATTAGCTCGTGCTCTAGTGGTGTCTTTTTCTTCTCGTGTGGCGTGGTAACTCGGACACATGCCACCATTCGATTTTTCAGTTTTACGGCAGTCTCCACTCCCATTGCAACGTTCAACTGCCCGTAGATATCCCAAGCTATCTTCAAAGTTTAATAACGTTTCAATCTCAGGTTCTATTCTTCCTGGTTCAAATCGCAGACTTTGATCCATTGGGAATGGATCTACAATTTTATGAGGATTAAACAAACTACTCGGATCAAAAATAGCTTTCACCTTTCGAAGTAAATTGTAGTTCTTATCACCAATTAAAAACGGTATAAACTCGGCACGAACGATTCCATCGCCGTGTTCGCCACTAAAGCTACCTCGGTACTTTTTGGTAAGATGGGCTACATCAGTGGTAATTGCTCTGAATAGAGCAACATCCGCCTGTTTCTTTAAATTTAAGATGGGTCTTAAATGGAGTTCCCCCGCCCCAGCATGTGCGTAGTAAACCGCCTTTTGATCGTATCCCTTCATGATTTCAGAGAACTCCATGATAAAGGGCTTCAAATCAGAAAGAGCTACAGCCGTATCCTCAATACAGGCAACTGCCTTTTTATCACCAACGATATTACCGAGTAAGCCTAAGCCTGCCTTTCTTAGCTGGTTGGCATCTGAAATTCGATCACCACTCAGAACGGCATTAGCATAGCTTTTACTGTTATCAGAAATCCTTTGTAATAAGGATTCCAGTTTTTGTTTAAGACCGTCGTCGGTATGATCGCGCACTTCAAGCATCAAAACGGCCTCAGGATCACCTTCAATAAAAGACCTCATTGCCTTGTAGGTATGATTCCCTTTTGTGCAATCAAGAATGACTCGATCCATCATTTCACAGGTAAACAACTCCTCTTGCATCACCACTGCTACATCACTTAACGCCTCTTCGAGGGTTTGGTAATGGGTAACCACCATTGCCGAAGTACTTGGCATTAATTCATCTAATGAAAGGGTTATTTGAGAAGTAAAAGCAAGAGTACCTTCACTGCCGCAGAGTAACTTTGTTAGGTTGTAGGGTTCTGGACCACCGAATGGAGTCATTTCAAGGAGCTCATCCACAGCGTATCCTGTATTTCGTCGATGAATTTCCTTTTTAGGAAATTCTCTGTAAATTTCTTCCTTAATACCTTGTTCGGATAACAATTCTACTATCTGATTTTCAATAGATCTTCCGAATTCAGAAGTGACTTTTTCTGAAGCTACTTTAGTTTCTTTAAGAAGTTCTCCAAATTCATGAATCGACCCGTCAGATAGAATAGAACGCAGTCCTACAACCTTATCTCGAGTAACACCGTAACGTATAGAGGTGGTGCCAGAACTATTATTTCCTACCATCCCTCCAATCATACAGCGATTCGCCGTAGATGTATTTGGTCCAAAAAATAGTCCGTGTGGTTGCAGAAATTGATTCAACTCATCGCGAATTACTCCCGGTTCAACAGTAACTAGCTTTCGCTCCTTATCAAAGGCAATAATTCGATTTAGGTATTTAGAAGTATCGACTATCACTCCGTCGCCAACGCATTGCCCTGCCAATGAAGTTCCGGCAGCTCTAGGTATTAATGCAGTGTTACTATTGGCTGCCCATAAAACAAGATTTCTGAGGTCAGCTTCACTAGATGGTATCGCTACCCCTTTGGGAATCATTTGGTAAACAGAGGCATCCGTTGAGTATATTGCCTTAGATAAATCATCAGAGCGCAATTCTCCTTCGAATTGACTAACTAATTGATCAAAGAGCTCTGATTTCATCATAGATTATCTCCATTTTTTAATTAAGTAAAGGGCAATAATAATTAAAGGCAAAAATATCCATAGTATGGCATTTTCTTGTAGTAAATAGGGATAAAAAAATAAAGTGTACATCATTCCACCTAACCCACCACCGATATGAGCTGAATGACCTATTCGATCCGCGTTACGAATAATTCCAATAATTGAATAAACAATAAAACCTAATCCAAATAAAGGAGCAGGTATAGGAAAAGGGATTGGAAGCAGGTAAAGTTTTAACGAAGGGTCAAAAATCAAACTTGAAAAAACAATTCCTGAAATTGCTCCAGAGGCACCCACCGCTGTATAGCTATTTTCCTCGTTGTAATAAAAATAGGTTAGTAGATTACCTGCAATTAATGAGAATAAATATAGCCCTATGAATAAATGAGTTTCTAGGATAGCTAAAATAAGGGGTGCAAAAAAATAAAAGGTAAATGCGTTAACTAGTAAATGCCACCAACCAACATGTAAAAACCCTGATGTAATTACCCGATACCATTGTCCTGATTTTAAACCACTTATCGAAAAACAATAAGCATTAAAAAAAGCAACATCTTTAAAGCCCCTGTAAGAGGTTAAAAAAATCAAAATCAACAGTGTAGTAGTGAGATTAATGCTCAAATTCAACTTCTAAATTAGGCAGTAAATATACGTATCTTTAACCCCTATGTTTTTAAAACGACTAACCTTTATCGCGGCTTATCCATGGCTAAGGCTAGTAGCTCTATTACCTTTTTCTATTCTTTACGTGATCTCTTCGATATTAGCTATCGTACTATTTGATGTACTTCGCTATCGCAGAGCGATTATTGACGAAAATCTTAACATAGCGTTTCCAGATTTAGATACCACTCAAAAGAGGAAAATTCGAAGAAGATTTTACTTTCATTTTACTGATTTGTTCATCGAAAGTTTAAAAAATGGATTGATGTCGAACACAACCTTCAAAAAACGATTTGAGGTCAAAAATGTAGAGATTGTCGAACGTTTGATTAAAGATCAAAAAGGAATTATCGTTCTCGCCGCACACCAAGGAAATTGGGAATGGACTGGTGCAATAGCCTTACATACTAAGGTTCCTGTTTTCGGTATCTATCAAAAGATTAATAATCCCTTTTTCGATCGATTTATTCTTAAAACTCGAGAGAAATCAGGGATGCATCTCGTACCTACCTTCAAGCTAAAAGAAGTACTGCAAGAAAATCATAAAAACGGATTGTTTGGAATGTATGGACTTGCTAGTGACCAGTCTCCAATGGTTAAAAAAACAAAACATTGGTATCCATTCTTTGAAAAGGAAGTTCCGATTCATACCGGCGCTGAGGAACTAGCACGATCCCACAATATGGCAATTGTGTATTTATCCATCCGAAAAGTGAAGCGAGGATATTACACTGCAAGTTTTGAAAACTTTAAACCTCAGGTTGAAGAATCCTCTAATTATTCAATAATGGAAGCTTATATGAGAAAAGTAGAGCAAGAAGTGAAAGATCAACCTTACACCTATCTATGGACTCATCGACGCTTTAAACACGCTAACAAGCGGTTTTAATTTCTTTTATGAATTGTTCTGCTAAACGCCTAGCGATAGCTTCTGTTTTTGCTTCAGTGTAAATTCGAATGATTGGTTCGGTATTCGACTTTCGCATATGTACCCAGGAATCTTTAAAATCGATTTTTAAGCCATCAATGGTGGTACATCTCTCTTGAGCATACTTTTGTTTCAAGATTTTCAAAATCTGATCAGGATTGATCGAAGGAGAAAGCTCAATTTTCTCTTTGGCCATAAAATAAGTCGGGTAAGAGGCTCTTATCGCTGAAACTGTCTCTTGCTTTTCTGTCAATAACATCAAAAAAAGTGCGATCCCTACTAACGCATCTCTACCGTAATGATTTTCAGGGTAAATAATTCCGCCATTCCCCTCTCCACCAATAATCGCATTTGTTGATTTCATTTTTTGAACCACATTTACTTCACCAACTGCAGCGGCGTAGTATTTCTGATTATAACCAAGAGTTACCTCGCTTAATGCACGAGTTGAAGACAAATTTGAAACCGTATTACCTGGAGTCTTAGACAGAACATAATCAGCGCAAGCTACAAGGGTATATTCTTCACCGAACATTTTTCCATTTTCATCCACAAGAGCTAAACGATCTACGTCGGGGTCTACTGTAATACCAAAGTCAGCTTGTTCCTCACAGACTGCATTCATTAAATGTCCTAAATGTTTTTCTAAAGGTTCTGGATTATGAGGAAAAATTCCAGTAGGTTCGCAGTACATTGCTTTGTAACTCACTCCTAATCGATCGAGAAGTTTAGGAATAGCAATACCGCCAGTAGAATTCACTGCATCAATTACAACATGAAAGTTCTTAGATTTTATTCGATCGATATCGACTAGAGGTAATTCTACAATCTTTTCAATATGTTTATCAATGTAATCGGTAATTGAATTCAACCTTCCAAGTTGCTCTATATTCGCAAAACTCAGATCTGTAGATTCGGAAATTTTTAATAGTTCTTCTCCAGCAATTGCATTTAAAAATTCTCCATTTTTATCAAGGAGTTTTAAGGCATTCCATTCGCTT
>JAAZVG010000033.1 GCA_018623655.1 Flavobacteriaceae bacterium | reverse complement strand
TTAAGCCCAAAGTTTTAATGTCAAAGGTTAAAGCCTTATTACGTCGTCGTAAAGATGAGTATTCTGAAGCTGGAGATTTATACACTGTTGGCGATTTAACTATTAATCGCGAGGAATATAAAGTCATCAACTGTGGTAAAGAACTCATTTTACCTCGTAAAGAATTTGAATTGCTTTCGCTTCTAACTTCAAAACCAGGAAAGGTATTTAAACGTGAATCTATCCTTGAGAAAGTATGGGGTAGCGAGGTGGTCGTTGGAGGTAGAACAATCGATGTTCACATAAGAAAACTTCGAGAGAAGATAGGAGATGACCATTTTAAGACCGTTAAAGGCGTAGGTTATAAATTCGTAATTTAACGCCCTAGATGGCGGCTAAAATTAAAAATGCGAATCCCTTTGTGCTGAGATATGCACTGTATTTCTCTTTAATTGTAACGTTATTTGTTACCTCTCTTCTTTACATACTTGGCCTTTCGGAGCCACTAATGATTTTTGTTTTTTTTGTGCTTTCTCTGATTTCGAGTTTTCTGATTCTTCGAGTGGGGATCGAGAATTACGTGTTAAAGTTGATTAAGGAGGTTTATTCAGAGGTATCTCTTTTAGAGGGTATCCAATTTAGTGAAGGCAGTGTTACGTTTGATTTAGAATCCCTTACTTCAGATATTGAGAAATTTGCTCGTGGAAAGAAAATTGAAATTGATACACTTAAGATTCGAGAAGAGTATCGAAAAGATTTTCTTGGAAACGTGGCTCATGAAATGAAAACCCCCTTATTCACAATTCAAGGATATATATTGACTCTGTTAGACGGAGCTTTACAAGACAAAAAAGTGCGTAAAAAGTACTTAGAACGAGCAAATAAGAATGTAAATCGCCTACTTTATATCGTTAATGACCTAGATACAATCACACGATTAGAATCTGGCTCTCAAAAGTTGCGTATTGAAACCACCAACATTGTTGAACTGATAGAAAGTGTGTTTGAGATGCTTGAGATGAAGGCTGCGAAGAAGAATATCAAATTAGTTTTTGACAAGGTGTATGAGAATCCTGTTTGGATTAATGGGGATGCAGAAAAGCTTGAGCACGTCTTGAGTAATCTCATTGAAAATTCCATAAAATATGGGCATGAGGGAGGTACTACAGAGGTGACTATTGAAGAATTGACAAACGATAAGTTAATTATTAGAGTCACAGATAATGGTGACGGGATAACCAAGGAGCATCTTCCCCGTCTTTTTGAACGATTTTATCGAGTGGACAAAAGTGGTTCGCGGAAAGAAGGTGGTTCAGGTTTAGGTCTTTCGATTGTAAAGCATATTGTAGAAGCTCACGGAGAGCGGATCTATGTAGAAAGTGAACCAGGTGTAGGATCAGAGTTCTCATTCACGCTTCAAAAAACAGAGAACAGTGAGTCAAAGTCAACTTCTGAGCTAAAGGATTCAAGCCCTGAATAATTCGAAATACGATTTAGTTGATGGAGTTTGAAATCCTCTTGCAAACAACTTGGAACAATACCTAACTCATCAAGCCTATCGGCAATGTGTACTTGTTCATATTGACCAGGTGTTGGGATGAAGAAGGCCTTCTTTCCTAGTTTAGCCAGGTCCATTACCGTCGTATAACCCGATCTACACAAAATAAATTCACTGGCTTGAACGCTTTTAGAGAGTTCCTCAGATCTCATGAAATTAACTTTCAACAAACTTCCTGAATCAAGTTTAATCTGCTGCCTTGTTTGCTTTTCTTCTATAAGCCCGCAAACCATTAGAACAGTACCTTCGAAGGCCCTTAACTCCTTTGTCAATCGGTTTTCAAGTAGGGTTCTCTGTGGTTCTGGTCCAGATAAGAGTACCATTAAATCATAGGTTCTATCCACTTCTATTTTTTCAAATCTACTTAAGGGACCCATGTATTTAAGGTTTGGAGGCTTCTTATCTAGATGTCCGAGTTCCCCTGTCAGGTTGCTCTCTCCTTCGAAGTCTGGCACCCACACCGCATCGTATTTTTTAAAAATTTGCTGATGCATCGCTGAGCTTATTTGTGTGGTGCTTCCTGAAAGTACACGAAGCTGATGGGTGATAAATACGTTTGGGATGTTTTTTACATAGATGCCCAATCGATTATCAGAAATGATACCATCGGCACCTACTTGTTTGGCGATTTTTACAATAGCTCTTCTTTCTTTTCGCATAGCACTAATAATTTTAGGAGTATCTAAGATCATTTTGAGCTTGAAAAATCGACCATTTGCAGCATAAGTAATCTTGTACGAGGGTAGTTCGAAACTGGCTAACTGAGGAAATTCTTTAGTGAGTAGACTGAGAGCTACTCCATCAGAGGCCAAGACTACTTCATAGTCTCGCTCTAATAGGGCTTTAATTATTGGAATGCATCGGGTTGAATGCCCGAGCCCCCAATTAAGAGGCGCTACCACTATCGTCTTTTTTTTCATTGGGTTTAGGGCGATATTGGTTTAGATTTGTAGGCTTAAAATAGATAAACCTTGGGTAGTAAAAATAAACTAAAACGCTTTAGAGATAATGATTCTTTTGAAAATGTTATTCAACCTTCTCGCCAAGAAATTTTAAAAGGTTTCGAGTTTAAAGGAAGATGGAATACTATTTTTTCGAATTCAAATCCGATCGTTTTAGAATTAGGCTGTGGTAAGGGGGAATACACCCTCGCACTCGCTGAACGTTACCCTGAAAAGAACTTCATCGGAATTGATATCAAAGGTGCTAGATTGTGGAGGGGAGCTAAAACAGCTCTTGAAAATAAGCTTCCGAATGTTCGCTTCTTGAGAATGAACATTGAGCTTATTGATGCTGTTTTTGATGAAAGTGAGGTGAGCGAAATCTGGATTACGTTTCCAGATCCACAAATTAAGTATAAACGCACCAAGCACCGATTAACGAATATTCATTTTCTTGACCGTTATAAAAAGATTTTAGATGGTGATGGATTAGTTCACTTAAAGACAGACAGCGAATTCTTGCATGGCTACACATTAGGCCTTTTACAAGGACTAGATAAAGAAATTGTATATTCGAATAACGACGTTTATAGACAGTCTGGTAGCCCTGCAGTAGTAACCGAAGTTCAAACTTTTTACGAGAGTCAATATTTGGAGATGGGGAAACCGATTACCTATTTATCGTTTAAAATCTAACTAATATTAAGGGCGGTTGCACTATTTCTATCTTTTTGTTCTAACCTTCTTAGCCGCTGCCGCAGCTACTTTGCCGCCGGGATTACTCAATATAAATGCCGCAAAAATTTCTGTAGAAAAAGGTAAAAAATATGGCTTGTATTTTTCACTAGCTTGTTCTGTCGTGATCTTCCTAGAGGCACTAGGTGCTGCTGTATTTTCTAAATACTTATTTGAGCATCCAGAGACTATTAATCGTATTTTAATTGCCGCTCTCACGATCTTCCTAACACTCTTTTTTTATTTCTGGAAAAAGTCAAATCGTGATTTAACTGAACTTGTACCTTCTACACCCAACTCTTTTTTGAAGGGGATTAGCTTGGCTCTCCTCAATGTGCTTACCATCCCTTTTTATGCCGGTTTACATGTAGGTTTTAGAAGTTCTAAAGTAGCTCGATTGGCTAATTCAGAAATCCTAATCTTTGCAATGGCGGCCTTTTCAGGAACGTTCCTAATCCTGTATGGATACGTCTATGGTTTTGCTAAGATTTCTTTTGATGAACAGCGCTTTGAAAAACGATCGAATCGACTTATTGCAGGTTTAATGCTATTACTTGCAGTAATTACTTTCATTCGTCTATGGTTAAATTATGAGTAGTAGTGACTTTTATGAGCGAGTCTACAGTGTTGTCAGACAAATTCCTGAAGGCAGAGTTACTTCATACGGAGCTATTGCCAATTATCTTGGACGTAGAGGTGGAGCCCGAATGGTCGGATATGCAATGAATCTATCTCACGACAAGAATGTTCCTGCTCATCGTGTCGTGAATCGTATGGGAATGCTTACCGGAAAGCATCATTTTCCGGGAACTCACCTTATGCAACAACTCCTTGAAAACGAAGGTATTGAAGTTGTTGACGACTGCGTAGTTGACTTTGATCGTCTATTTTGGGATCCGGCAGAAATGCTTTTATAGCCTTTGTTATCTGCGTATCTTTGCCATAGAAAAGGAGATCTATGACAAAGAGTGAAATTCTTAGCGCTTTAAGTACAATTAGCGCACCAGGCGAAGGCCAAAATTTGGTTGAGTCTGGAGCGATAAAAAACGTACAAGTCTTTGGTGATGAGGTTGTAGTTGATGTTACTATTGGTAACCCCAGTCTTCAGGCAAAGAAAAAGACTGAAGTTTCTATTCTTCAGGTCATTCACGCTGAGGTGCATCCAAAGGCAAAAATCAAGATAAATCTTACGGTTGAAGCTCCCGAGAAAACAGAAAATTCCAATCTGATCAAAGGCAAACCAATCCCAGGTATAAAGAACATCATAGCCGTTGCCTCTGGTAAAGGGGGTGTTGGTAAGTCAACCGTTACTGCAAACCTCGCCGTTTCTTTGGCTAAGATGGGTTTTGAAGTAGGCCTGCTAGACGCTGATATTTATGGCCCCTCACAACCATTAATGTTCGATGTAGAGAATGAAAAACCTCTAGCAATTGACGTTGAAGGAAAATCAAAAATGAAACCTGTTTCTAACTATGGTGTCAAACTATTGTCTATTGGTTTTTTTACAGAAAAAGATCAGGCGGTAATATGGAGAGGCCCAATGGCTGCAAAAGCACTTAACCAAATGATTTTTGATGCCCACTGGGGTGAGCTTGATTTCTTAATTGTTGACCTGCCTCCTGGAACAGGAGATATACACCTCAGTATTATGCAATCACTACCAATTACTGGAGCGGTAGTGGTTAGTACTCCTCAAGAGGTGGCATTAGCTGATGCCCGTAAGGGGATTGCAATGTTTGAGCAGGACGCCATTCAGGTTCCAGTACTCGGTATCATAGAGAATATGTCTTACTTCACACCTGCAGAATTGCCTGAGAACAAATATTATATATTTGGAGAGGGCGGTGCAAAGCATTTGGCAGAACGAATGGGCGTTACACTTTTAGGTGAGATTCCTCTTGTTCAAAGTGTTCGCGAAGCGGGAGATGTCGGACGACCCGCAGCGCTTCAAGACAATACAACAATATCTGAAGCGTTCGAAACGTTAACCAAAGAGGTAGTTTCACAGCTGGTTAGAAGAAATGAAACGCTTCCGCCGACAGAAGCAATTAGAATAACAACTATGGCAGGATGTTCTGCCGTTAAACCATAGCGCTAATGACAGCAAAAGAACTTAAAGAGAAGGTTGAGGCTGCTCTGTCAGAAATCCGACCCTTTCTTCAGAGCGATGGAGGAGATATTTCTCTGGTATCTATTGAAAATGGAACTTCGGTTAAGGTAAGATTAGAAGGAAACTGCGTGGGTTGTTCGATTAATCAGATGACCCTTAAGAGCGGGGTCGAAATGACTATCAAGAAATTTGCTCCTCAGATCGAGGAGGTTATAAACATCGCCTAGAATAAATACCATGATTACAACCGATATCCTAATCATAGGAGCGGGACCTACCGGCCTTTTTACTGTTTTCGAAGCGGGATTATTACAGCTTAAATGTCATCTAGTAGATGCTTTACCACAACCTGGAGGACAACTAGCTGAGTTATATCCTAAGAAACCGATTTATGATATTCCGGGGTATCCGGAGGTTCTTGCTGGTGAGTTAGTCGATAAATTAATGAAGCAAATCGAACCTTTTCAACCCGGATTTACTTTAGGTGAAAGGGCGGAGACTTTAGAACGTACTGAGGATGAGTTCTTTATTGTTACTACTAATAAGGGAACGCAGCACAAAGCTAAGGTGGTTGCAATAGCAGGTGGCCTGGGAAGTTTCGAACCGCGAAAACCTGAAATTCCAGGTATAGAGAAGTTCGAGGATCACGGAGTTGCGTATATGGTGAAAGACCCAGAGCAATATCGCGGTAAAAAAGTATTGATTGCTGGAGGAGGAGATTCTGCCTTAGACTGGTCTATTTTCTTGAGTGATATTGCAACCGAGGTACATTTGGTTCATCGTCGCAATGAGTTTAGAGGAGCCCTAGATTCAGTAGAGAAAGTTCAAGAACTAAAAAATAAAGGAAAGATTAGGCTGAACACCCCTGCTGAGGTAGTTGAAATAAAAGGGGTAGATTCAGTAACATCTTTAGTAGTTCACAATCACCAAACTGATTTAACCAAAGAAATAGCCGTTGATGCTTTTATTCCACTTTTTGGTCTTTCTCCAAAGTTAGGACCCTTATCTGATTGGGGACTTGAGATTGAGAAGAACGCGATCAAAGTAGATCATACCTTAGATTATCAAACCAATATACCGGGTGTATATGCTATAGGTGATGTAAATACGTATCCCGGAAAATTAAAACTGATTCTTTGTGGTTTTCATGAGGCAACATTAATGTGCCAGAGCGCTTACGCCCGTATTCATCCGGGTAAGCGTTATGTAATGAAGTATACCACCGTGGGAGGAGTTACCGGTTTTGATGGTTCTAAAAAAGAGGCGCCTAAAGCTGTAGTAAAAACCATTGATTAGTCATGAATGAGGTGGCAATTACGATTATCGATCGGCAGGGTGTGAAGCATGAATTGCAAGCCCCTACCGATATGAACATGAATGTGATGGAAGTGGTGCGCTCTTTTGAAATTGAACCCGAGGGTACTATTGGTATTTGTGGAGGTATGGCGATGTGTGCTTCGTGTCAATGTTATATAGAATCATCGCATGAACTTAGCCCTGTGTCTGATGAAGAAGAGGCGATGCTGTCAGAGGCCTTTTATGTCAGAGACAATAGTCGTCTTGGCTGCCAAATACCAATTTCTAAAGAAATAGAAGGTCTAATCGTTCAGATCGCCCCAGAGTCTTAAGGAAAGCTTTTAAATACGAGCCTGTCTCGTATATAAACTGTGGTATCTGCCTTGCTTTTCGAATAATTCTTTGTGGGTGCCAGACTCTACAATTTCACCTTTTTCTAAGACAATAATTATATCTGCATTTTGTATGGTGCTAAGTCTATGAGCGATTACGAGTGTAGCTCTGTTTCGTGTAAGATTCTCTAGACCTAGCTGAATGTAATATTCGCTCTCTGCATCTAAATTCGATGTAGCCTCATCGAGAATTAATAATCTTGGGTTTGCTACTAGAGCTCTTGCTATGGCTAATCGCTGTCTCTGACCCCCTGAAAGTTTAATACCCCTTTCTCCGATAACTGTTTCAATACCCTTCTCAAGACTCCCAACAAATTCGCTCACATAGGCTGCATCTAGCGCCGAAGCTAGCTCTTCTTCACTACATTCGGGATTGCCATAAAGTACATTTTCCCTGATCGTTCCGTCGAAAAGAAAATCATCTTGAAGAACGACTCCTAGTTGCTTACGATAAGAGGCAAGGTCGATCTCATTTGCTGGTTGCCCATTGATAATCAGATGTCCTGAATCAGGTTCAAGAAATCGGGCAGCAATATTGGCTAGAGTAGATTTTCCTGCTCCTGAGCTTCCTACCAGTGCAATGGTTTTCCCAGCTAATAATTCGAAACTAATATTGTTTAAGACTTTTCGTCCTTCGTTATAACTAAAACACACCTTGTCAAAAGCTAGCGAATGAAAACCTCCAATTAACTCAGCGCCTTTGTGTTTTTCAAATTCAGAGATTTTTTCAAATAATTCCTCGGTACGATCAAGACCTGCAAGTGCATCGGTTATTTCTGTACCTACGCTGGTTAATTGAAAAATAGGGCTAATTAGCAGTCCTAATAAGAAGGTAAATTGCAAAAATTCACCAAGACTTAATGAACCCTCGATAATGTAGTAACCCCCAAGACCGGTTACTAGGGTAGTGGCCACCCCTGCGAGAAGGATTGATCCGCTACTTATTAGGGCCATATAAATCATTGACTTTTTAATATTCTCGAATAGAGTTGTTGCCCCTTTTTCGAATCTTGATTTCTCTCTTGATTCGGCCGAAAAGCCCTTAATCATTCTAATTCCAGAAAAGGTCTCATTAAGTCGCCCTTTTACCTCTGCCTCAATTTTACCTCTTTCTCTAAATACCGGGCGTACTGTAGTAAAGGCCTTAAAAGCAATAAGGGCGAATAGAGCTAAAGGCGCCAAACTGAATAGTGTCATTGGCAGGCTCAACCGAATAAGAAACACAAAGGCTACTACAGCAGTAAATAAGCCGCCAATTAATTGAACTAGTCCTGTCCCTATTAAACTTTTGACTCCTTCAACATCTTTCATCACCCTAGAAACAAGCGCCCCCGTTTGAGTATTTTCAAAAAATCGAACAGGTAGCGACAAGAGTTTCTGCTGTACTTGAATTCGTAACTCAGTAATTAGATATTGAGCAGCTACACTGACGAGCCTAGTAAGTAAAAAACTTGTTGTCGCTTGTAAAATAAGAGCAATTAAAACGACCATTACAAGTGTTTTGATGCCTTGTAAATCTTTGTTCGGAATGAGATCATCTACGAAGGTTCTCATGGCCAATGGAGCTACAAAAGAAGCCCCCTTGCTGATAACGATTAGACCTAAACCTGTAAATACCAGGTGAATTCTAGGTTTAATAATTGTTTTAAAGGCTTTTTTTAAACTACTCCGTGACTCATTCATGTTGGTAAAGATAAGGTGCATTACTGCAGCCAAAATGCAGTATCTTGATGAGGTTAATAAATATTGAATTAAAATGAAGCAGATTGGATTATTGCTTTTCGTTATAGTAACCTCAGCTTGCACGGGCACTGAAGAACTTTCAAGACTTGTGGCTAGAGCTGAACGCGTAGAGATTATCCGAGATGACTTTGGAGTACCCCATATCTATGCAAAGACTGATGCCGATGCTGTTTTTGGAATGCTTTACGCACAGTGTGAGGATGATTTTAATCGTGTTGAGCAAAATTATATTTGGGCAACAGGAAAACTTGCTGAGACTGAGGGTTCATCTGCCTTATACAGCGACCTTCGCGCTCAATTATTTATGACTCAAGATGAAGCAAAAGCCGCTTACCAGGAAAGCCCTGAATGGTTAAAAAATCTTTGTGTCGCCTTTGCTGATGGAGTGAATTATTATCTCCAGACCCATCCAGAGGTAGAGCCGCGAGTAATCAAGCATTTTGAGCCATGGATGCCCTACTATTTTAGCGAAGGATCGATTGGGGGAGATATTGAAAGGGTTTCAACGCGTAAAATCGAAGCTTTTTACGGAGATAAAAGGCCGATCGACTTATTAGAATCTGAAGCAATTGCTGCAGAGGTAGCACTAGTAGAACCTGCTGGATCAAACGGAATAGCACTTAATAAACATAAGACTAAAACAGGTAATGCCATGCTACTTATCAATCCGCATACTTCTTTTTTCTTTAGAGGAGAGATGCACGTGGTAAGTGAAGAAGGCTTGAATGCTTATGGAGCGGTGACATGGGGTCAATTCTTCATCTATCAAGGTTTTAATGAAAATACCGGATGGATGCATACCTCAACCTATACCGACGTCATCGATGAATTTGTCGAAGAGGTTCGCAAGACCGCTGAGGGTCTTGAATATCGATATGGTTCAGAGTGGAGGCCTGTAAAATCATTTACCACCACCCTGAAAGTGAAATCAGAAGATGGTAGCCTAGATGAAGAGACCTATACCCTTTACCGCACGCATCACGGCCCAGTAACTCATCAGTTAAATGACAAGTGGGTTTCAACCGCATTGATGTGGTCTCCTGCTCGTGCCCTTGAGCAGTCGTTTATTAGAACAAAACAAGATGGGTATGAAGGTTTTAGTAACATGATGAACCTGAAAACGAACTCTTCTAACAATACGGTTTATGCTGATGCAGAGGGAAATATTGCCTACTGGCATGGGAATTTTATCCCGAAACGCAATACGCGATTCGATTATGCGCAACCCGTAGATGGCTCTAATCCAGATACCGATTGGCAAGGGCTTCATGAAGTAAATGAGCATATCACGCTCTTAAACCCTTCGACCGGATGGTTGCAAAACTGCAACTCTACCCCGTTTACCTCCGCTGGTGATGATAGCCCAAGGCCCGAAGATTATCCGTATTACATGAGCACAGCCCCCGAGAATTTCAGAGGCATTCACGCTATCCGACTCCTCGCTAATGAACAAAAACACGATTTGCAATCGTTGATCCAACTCGCTTATGATCCGAGTTTACCTGCTTTTGAAGAGCTAATTCCGGGCCTGATAAATGCTTACGATCGTTTTCCGGATCCAAAGCTCTCTGAGATTATCGAAATCTTGCGCTCTTGGGATTTTAAAACAAATCTGGATAGCAAAGCCATGAGTATCGCGCATTTCTATGGCACTCGACTTCTTAGAGAAATTAAACGTCCTAATGGGTATAGCGAATTGGAACACATGACCTTTTGGGGAAGCAGTGAAAGTGATCCTAAAAAGAAATTAGCGCTGTTGAGGGCCACTGCAGAACAAATGATTACCGACTTTGGCACACCGCTGATTACGTGGGGTGAAGTGAATCGATACCAAAGGATTGATGGCTCTATTTTTCAAGCCTTCAACGATTCTTTGCCAAGTATCGCTATTCCGCATGCAAGTGGCCGATGGGGTGCATTAGCGGCCTATGGTTCGCGCTACCACAATAACACTAAAAAGATATACGGTACCCGTGGCAATAGTTTTGTGGCAGTCGTAGAATTCGGTGATAAGGTTGAGGCGTACAGTCTACTGGCAGGTGGGCAGAGTGGTGATCCGAGTTCTAAGCACTTCGACGATCAAACTTCACTTTATGCAAATGGTATTTTCAAGAAGGTGCCTTTTTATAGAGAAGAGGTGCTAAGAAGAGCGCTCGAAACCTATCACCCTGGCGAACGTTACTAGTCTTTTAGGGTGGGTGTTTTTACAACGATAATTTTCGCTGTAGAACCGGTGGCTAAATACCAACTCTGGTTTTTAATGGCTTCCCCATTTTCATCCAATACAAGTAATTGGGCGGTATTCAGGCCGGCATATCCTTGATTTAATGCTTTGAATTCAATGGCATTAAACCCATCTTTTAATTCGACATTGAGTTTTTGAAAACGTCCGCTAAGTAGTGCATTGTATTCAACTACAACTTCATTTACTAGAATGAGCACACGGTCCCCGTCAATTTCTCCATGATCTCGAATAGCTATTCCTACATGATCAGCAGATGTTTTAATATCTCCAAGGTACATATCTCCTCGAGCTAGATTGGAGTTGGCATTTTCTGCTAGTGCTATTTTTGGGTCAATCACTAAATCAAACCCTGCATCTTTGAGGTTTGATTGATCAATAAGCTGAGGTCCTGATTTTGGTTTTGTGAGGCTACTGTCAAGTACAGAAGGCATTCTGAGTAGCGTACCCGTTGAATTTTTCTTAACACCCAGATTGGGATTTTGACCTTTAATGATAGGTCTAGCCTTCGGTAAATCACCGATTTGAGCCTGAATATTCAGGCTTAGAATAACAAATCCGATGAAAAATAATTGCTTTACCACAACACTTAAGTGTTAATTCCAAAAAAGGTCTAAATTGCAAAGTTACTAATCAAAATGACAACTTTATGGAAACCCTAGGAGCTATTGATTTCACCATAATTGCCGCTTATTTCTTATTGATTTTTGGAATTGCATGGTATGTTACTAAGAAAGAAAAAGCGGGTGCAGATGCTTCGAGCTATTTTCTAGGAGGTCGTGATTTAGGTTGGTTTGCTATCGGAGCTTCACTATTTGCGAGTAATATCGGTTCTGAACACCTTATTGGACTTTCTGGTTCAGGAGCAAGAGGAGCCTTTCCTGAAGCCCAATTTGAAATTTTAGCTTCGCTTATTTTACTTCTTTTGGGCTGGGTTTTTGTTCCGTTCTATATCAAGAGTGGAGTATTTACCATGCCTGAATTTTTGGAACGTCGATACAATAAAGGAGCAAGGACTTACCTCTCTGTAGTCTCCATTATTTCATACGTTCTTACCAAGATTTCATTTACCATTTTCGCAGGCGCATTGGTTTTTGAAGTACTGTTAGGCATTCCATTCTGGACAGGTGCATTGATTACAGTAATTGCAACAGGTCTATACACCGTTTTTGGAGGTCTTAAGGCAGTTATCTACACAGATATGGCTCAGGCGATCATTTTTATTTTGGGTGGTTTAGCGGCGACCTATTTCGGATTAGAAGCTATTGGAGGATGGTCAGAGGTGACTGCTGCGATACAGGCGAATTCGCCAGATGCCGATACGTTCATGAGTTTATGGAGAAATAAGGAGTATCCGTGGACAGGGGTGCTATTAGGGGCTCCTATTTTAGGTATTTGGTACTGGTGCACCGATCAATTTATTGTACAACGTGTGCTCTCTGCTAAGGACATATCAACGGCTCGAAAGGGGACTATTTTTGGTTCTTTCTTAAAACTACTTCCTTTATTTATTTTCATCTTTCCTGGGATTATTGCGTACGCACTTTCAGTAACCTCCTACCCGGATTTATTTACAGTTACCAACCCAATTACCGGAGAGGTTCGCACCACTACAGATGCTGCATTGCCTGCACTGATTCTAAGGGTGCTCCCTGTTGGATTTAGAGGTCTTGTTGTAGCCGGATTCTTAGCGGCGCTTATGAGTTCGTTGTCTTCTGTGTTTAATAGTACTTCAACGCTTTTTACTTTTGATTTCTATAAACAATGGAAGCCAGAGGCTAGTGAGAAGCAGTTGGTTATGGTAGGCCGAATCGCTACGATTATCTTAGTGATTGTAGGTCTAGCTTGGATTCCATTTATGCAAAAACTAACAGAAGGCGGAGGTATCTATAGATACTTACAAAGCGTACAAGCCTATGTTTCCCCTCCGATTGCAGCTGCTTTTCTTCTCGGTATTTTCTATAAAAAAATTAACGCGAAAGGTGCAGTGGCTGCGCTAT
>JAAZVG010000032.1 GCA_018623655.1 Flavobacteriaceae bacterium | reverse complement strand
GAAAAAAAGCGGAATGATCGCTAAAACAAGGCTTCAAGTTAGCCAAAGTGCGCTTGAACATAACTTTCAGTTTTTAAAAAATACTACAGGCAATGGGGTCAAGCTTATGGCGGTGGTTAAAGCAAACGGTTACGGCACCGACCTGATTAATCTTAGTAAATGGTTAGTAGCGCTTGGTGCGGATGCCCTGTGTGTGGCTTATACCCCCGAAGGGATTAGACTTCGACAAGCTGGTATAACACTTCCTATTCTTGTACTTCATCCTCAAATTGAAGATCTGGGTGAAGCAATAGCCGAAGACTTGTCACTTAGTATCTACTCGATTCGGTTTTTAGAAGCGATTATTCAACTCCAATCAACAAAGAAAATCGATGCTCATTTAAATTTAAATACTGGCCTGAACCGATTAGGAATTAAACCAAAAGAGATTAACACATCGCTTGTACTGATCAAAGAGAACCCTAAAATCAACCTTTCACATGTAATGACACATCTGATAGGTAGTGAAGATGAGAAGCTGGAATCAACTACTAAAGACCAGCTTAGAGTTTTTGAGGAAAGCGTTAAAATCATTGAGCAATCATTAGGTAAGCGCCTAAAAAAACACACATTAAATAGTTCGGGAGTTCTTAATTATCCCGAAGCCCATTTCGATATGGTTCGTTGTGGTATTGCTCTTCATGGATACGCAAATGATCCTGTTTTGGACAAGCAATTGAAGCCTATAAGTACACTGTTTTCGCATATATCCGATCTAAGAACGATTGAAAAAGGAGAGTCAGTGAGTTATAACCGTCAATTCATTGCAAAAGCACCTATGACCATAGCTACTGTGCCCCTAGGACACGCCGATGGATTCACAAGAGACCTGGGTAATGGCCGAGGTAAAGTGCTAATTAAAGGCCAACTTGTTCCTGTTGTTGGTATGGTTTGTATGGATCTATTCATGGTTGATGTAAGCCGATTAGAAGTGTCTGTCGGTGAGGAAGTGATCATCATGGGACAAGGATTAACAGCTGAAATGCTTGCCCAGCAATCGGGAACGATAGCTTATGAATTACTTACTGGAATTGGCCCTAGAATACCTAGAGTGTTTGTTTGATGTTATATTTATAACATATTGTTATCTTAATAATCTTTTAGCTTAGCCTACATTTGCAGCTCAAATCAGAACACTTATGACAATAGCTGTTGTTGGGGCTACTGGCCTGGTAGGAACTGTAATGCTTCAGGTGCTTGAGGAGCGCAATTTTCCAATTGATGAATTATTACTCGTTGCCTCAGAGCGATCTGTGGGTAAAACACTTTCTTTCAAAGGTGAAAAATTAACTGTTATTGGACTTGAAGAGGCTGTAGATAGACGTCCCGACATTGCCTTGTTTTCAGCGGGTGGTGACACTTCTATCCAATGGGCTCCTAAATTTGCTGAGGTCGGAACACGGGTAATTGATAACTCCTCTGCTTGGAGAATGAATCCTGGCAACAAATTAGTGGTCCCTGAAATCAATGCAACAGAACTAACTTCTGAAGATTACATCATTGCCAACCCCAACTGCTCTACTATTCAAATGGTACTCGCCCTGGCTCCACTCCATAAGGCTTTTGTAATCGATAGAGTAGTCGTTTCTACCTATCAGTCTGTCTCAGGAACTGGTGTTGCTGCGGTAAGTCAATTAGAAAATGAAGAAAAAGGGGTTGAAGGAGACCGCGCATATCCTCACCCGATCTACCGCAATGCGCTTCCGCACTGTGATGTTTTCCAAGAAAATGGGTTCACTAAAGAAGAAATGAAACTGATGACAGAGCCTCTAAAAATTCTTTCTGATGATTCACTAAAAATCACTGCAACTGCAGTAAGAATTCCTACAGCAGGAGGGCACTCCGAATCTGTCAATATTCGGTTTAAGAACGACTTTGAACTAGAAGATGTTTACCGCCTTCTCGAGCAAACCCCAGGTATTGTTATTGAAGATTCCCCTGAGAATAACGAGTACCCTATGCCCTGTAAGGCACACGGTAAAGACGAAGTGTTTGTAGGTCGTATTCGAAGAGATCCTTCAGAGGCCAATTGCTTAAATCTTTGGATCGTTGCAGACAATCTTCGCAAAGGAGCCGCAACGAATGCGGTTCAAATTGCAGAATATTTAGTTCATTCAGGCGTCGTTTCTTAATTCAGATCTTCCTTAATTTTGTACTTTTTGAGTCTAAACAAAGACTCAAATGAAACATTATTATTTTGGAATTAGCATGCTAGTCACTTTCTCCTTTTTGAGCAGTTGTCAGCAAAAAGAAACCACTATGTCCCTTAGCTATCCAGAAACTAAAAAAGCAGTAGTCCGAGACACTTTTTTTGAACAATCAGTAGAAGACCCTTTTCGATGGCTTGAAGATGATCGATCAGAGGAAACTGCTGATTGGGTAAGACGTCAAAACCAAGTGACTTTTGGCTATCTAGACCGAATTCCGTATCGTAAAGATTTAAAAGAACGTCTAACAAAGATCTGGGATTACGAAAAAGTTGGAACCCCTTTTGTTGAGGGGAGATATACTTATTTCTATAAAAACGACGGGCTACAGAACCAATCTGTTTTATACCGCAAAGCGGATGATGACGCTGAGGAAGAAATTTTCTTAGATCCTAACACTTTCTCCGAAGACGGAACCATTTCTCTTGCGGGGCTTAGCTTCACCAAAGACGGAAGTCTTGCTGCCTATAGCATCTCAGAAGGTGGAAGTGATTGGAGAAAAATTATTGTCATTGAAACCGAAAATAAAACTCAGATTGCAGACACTATTGTAGACGTAAAATTCAGTGGTGTTTCGTGGAGAAAAAACGAAGGTTTTTACTATTCTAGCTATGACAAACCAGATGGTAGTGAGTTATCTGCAAAGACTGATCAGCACAAGTTGTATTATCACGAGCTAGGCACCCCACAAAGTAGAGACCGATTGATTTTTGGAGGAAAAGCAAATGAAAAACATCGCTATATCGGCGGCTCTGTTTCTGATGACGGGAGTTTTCTTTTCATCTCAGCATCAAACACCACCTCAGGAAACAAGCTTTTTATACAAGACTTAAGGGTGTCCGACAGAGCTATAGAACCCATTCTTAGCAATGAAGATTCAGACACCTACCCTATAGACAACGTAGGAAACCGGCTTATTATGACTACAGATTTGGGGGCGCCAAACCGAAAGGTTGTTACTGCCACTTACCCAAATGTATCTCCAGAAAACTGGACTGACCTCATTGCTGAAACCGAAAACGTCTTGAGCATTAATACTGGCGGAAACTACCTGTTTGCCGAATACATGATTGATGCATTGTCTAAGGCATATCAATATGACTACAATGGCAAGCTCGTCAGAGAGGTTGCTCTGCCGGGCCTAGGCAGTGTGGGTGGATTGGGAGGCAAAAAAGACGCAACAATTCTCTATTACTCTTTTACTAATTACAACACGCCTTCTAGCCGATATTCTTATAATGTAGAAACGGGTGTTTCTGAACTTTTTTGGAGCCCCGATATTGATTTCAACCCTGATTTGTATATCTCTGAACAGGTATTCTACACTTCTAAAGACGGTACCAACGTGCCCATGATGATCACTTATAAAAAAGGCTTGATTAAAGACGGTAAAAATCCCACTCTCCTATACGGATATGGAGGATTCAACATCAGTTTAACTCCATCTTTTAGTGCCGCGAATGCGATATGGATGGAGCTTGGAGGGGTCTACGCTGTTCCTAACCTAAGGGGTGGAGGTGAATACGGCAAAGATTGGCACATAGCAGGTACTCAGCTCCAAAAACAAAATGTCTTTGATGATTTTATCGCCGCTGGCGAATACCTGATTGAAAGCGGTTACACCTCTAGCAACTTCTTGGCTATCCGAGGAGGATCTAACGGAGGGCTGCTTGTTGGAGCTACCATGACTCAAAGACCAGACCTTATGAAGGTTGCTTTGCCAGCCGTGGGCGTTCTAGATATGTTGCGCTATCATACCTTTACCGCTGGAGCAGGATGGGCTTATGACTACGGCACTGCAGAAGATTCAAAAGAAATGTTCGAGTATCTTAAAGGTTATTCTCCTGTACACAATGTAAAAAAGGGGGTTGAGTACCCTGCAACCTTAGTTACAACTGGAGATCACGATGACCGAGTCGTTCCTGCGCACAGTTTCAAGTTTGCCGCTGAGCTACAAGACAAACAAGCGGGGGCACTACCTGCACTAATAAGGATTGAAACGGATGCTGGTCATGGAGCGGGAACACCGGTGAGTAAGACCATAGACCAGTACACGGATATCTTTGGATTTACCCTGTACAACATGGGCTTTGAGCGTCTTCCTAGTCCAAGAGTTAGAAACGAGAACGAAAACAATTTAGCCCAATAAAGTGCTGAAGGTCTAGAAATCAAACTCTTCTAGATCTTCAGACTTTTCTTCCTGAATTACCTGATTGGCCTCGTTACATAGAAGGTTGATCTGTATTTGGTCAGGCTTAATAAAGTCTTCAGAAGAAATTCCAATTGAATCATTATAGCTTTTTCTCATGTAATTCGCCCAGACAGGAAGGGCCATGGTCGCTCCTTGTCCGTAGGTGATATTGTCAAAGTGAACCGATCGGTCTTCGGCTCCGACCCAAACTCCGGTAGCTAGATTAGGAACCATTCCCATGAACCATCCGTCAGATTGATTTTGTGTGGTCCCCGTTTTTCCTGCAATAGGATTCTTAAACTCATACGGATACCCTGTAACAACCTCTTGATACACCGGATTGTCAATCATCCAATTGTGTCTCAATCGAACTCCCGATCCAGCCTCGGTCACTCCCTTGAGCAGGCTAATCATGGTGTAAGCAATTTCTTTGTTGAAAATGTCTGTGGTTTCAGAAACAGCCTCATAGATAATATTTCCCGACTCATCTTCGATTCGAGTAACATAAACAGGACTAGCATGAACCCCTTGGTTTGCGAATGCGCTATAAGCAGAAACAAGGTCAAAAACCTTTATATCAGGAGTTCCTAAAGCGATTGCAGGAACCGCAGGTATTCTGCTTTGAATCCCCAATCGTTTAGCTACAGAAACCACAGAGGCAGGACCTACCTTATCGATAAGTTGAGCAGTGACCGTATTAATACTATTGGCCAGCGCATGCTTCAGTGTAATTGATTCTCCAGAAAATTTTCCGCCAGAATTCTTTGGACACCAAGCATCAATGTTCCCATGCCTTCCTGCACTGACACAGTAAGGAACATCGGGAAGTCGATCGCATGGAGACATGCGCAACTGATCAATAGCTGCTGCATAAACAAAAGGTTTGAATGTGGACCCTACCTGCCGCGCACCTTGAATTACATTGTCGTACTGAAAATGCTTATAATCTGCACCTCCAACCCAGGCCTTAATATGGCCGGTTTGCGGTTCAACGCTCATAAGCGCCCCTCTCAGGTGCGACTTATAATATAAAATTGAGTCATAAGGAGTCATTGTTGTATCGCGTTCTCGGCTAGGGGCCTCCCAATCAAACACGGTCATTTCTCTTGGAATATAAAAGCTAGCCTTGATCAGTGTGTCTGACTTGCCTTGAGCACGGAGTGATCTCCATCGATCACTATTGCGCATGGCTCGGTCCACGATCTCCTCGACCTGCTCTAACTCTAGGTCGATGAATGGCGCGGTAGGATTACTGTCTTGTTTCTGCTGTCTGAAAAACGCTGCTTGCAAATTAGAGAGGTGCGTCTCCATTGCCACTTCTGCGTTTTGCTGTAGTCTGCTATCAATAGTGGTATAAACCCGTAGCCCGTCTCTATAAATATCAAAAGTTTCCCCTGTCGATTTCGGGTTTTGACGTACCCAATTCTTTAGCCATGACTGCAAATGCATTCTAAAATAAGTGGCCATTCCCTCATTGTGAGAGTTTTCAGGAGTAAAACGAATGTCAAGAGGTGTACGTCTTAATGAGTCACCTACCTTCTCCCCTAAATAACCATATTTGACCATTTGATTTAAGACCGTGTTTCTCCTAGAAATAACTAATTCTGGTCTACGAACCGGATTGTAGAGCGAAGAATTTTTGAGCATGCCAACAAGCATTGCACTCTCCTTTACCTCTAATTCTTGCGGTGTTTTATTAAAATATATTCGAGCAGCATTTTCAATTCCGTCAGCGAGATAATTAAAATCGTAATTGTTGAGATACATTTGAATGATCTCCTCTTTAGTATAGTTTCGCTCTAAGCGCACTGCAATGACCCATTCCTTAATCTTTTGCTGTAGCGCTTCTTTCAAATTTCTAGATCGAACCCCTACAAATAATTGTCGGGCGAGCTGCTGCGAAATAGTAGAAGCTCCTCCTCGTTTACCGAGAAAGACTACGGCCCTTGCGAAGCCTCGAAAATCGATACCTGAATGATCAAAAAATCGAGCGTCTTCAGTGGCAACAAGAGCATCAATAAGCGAAATCGGAAGTTCACTATAGTCTACAGGACTTCTATTATCTGCGAGGTAAAATTTTCCTAATAGAACACTGTCAGAAGAATAAATGTGAGTGGCGAGATTAGACTCGGGGTTTTCTAATTGCTCAAAGGTTGGCATCTCACCGAACCTACCAGTAGCTGCGCTATGAAAAACAAAGTAAACACCTGCTACTCCGAAAACAAACAGAGCCCAGAGAAAGACGATTATTTTTCGATACATCTATTATTTATTCTCTCGATTTTGATTTTGATTTCTTCTTCGGTTCTGTCCCGAATTTCTTCTGTGCTTATTAGAAGAAGTTTTTTCCTCGTTTGGGCCACCCGCCTGCTTCTGGCCATTAGCGTTTTTGACTTCATTGGTCTTTCTGCCTTTGTTTCTTCGCTTTTTTCTTCTTTTTGGTTGATCGAAACGTGTTAAACTATCCTCAATTAAAGAATGGTCAGTGTCCGCTGCCATCTCGTCGATTGTCTGTATTTCAATTTGATAAGCATCAAGAGAATCTATCTTTTTACCTTCTTTATTGATAGCTAAAATCTCATTAACTCGATGCTTGTCTAAGGCGTGCCAATTCGTGGCATCATTCTTATACGTAAACCATAATAGTCCTTTGAATATATCTACCTTCTGGCAGAAAGCCACTCCTTTTTCGGTTTGAAGCTTACAGTCTGTCGGAGGAAATTCTTTAAGTGCGTCAAGGTAAGTGTCTAATTCAAAGTTGAGACAGCATTTCAACTTTCCACATTGCCCAGCGAGTTTTTGCGGATTCAAAGCGAGTTGCTGGTATCTCGCCGCAGAGGTGCTTACCGACCTAAAGTCTGAGAGCCAAGTTGAGCAACAAAGCTCTCGGCCACAAGAACCGATACCTCCTAAACGCTGAGCTTCTTGACGATATCCTATCTGCCTCATCTCAATTCTGAGCCCGAAGGCACGGGCCATATCTTTGATCAATTGACGAAAATCAACTCTAGCCTCTGCCGTATAATAGAAGGTGGCTTTAGAGGCGTCTCCCTGAAGTTCTACATCAGAGATCTTCATCTCCAAATTCAATGAGATTGCAATTTCACGAGCCCGCTTCTGAATTTCATCTTCGCGTTCTCTAGCTTGATGCCAGACTTCAATATCTCTTTGCGAAGCTTTGCGATATATTTTGCCTAAAGTAGGCTCGTCTACTGCAACTCCCTTGCGTTTCATTTGAATCTTTACTAACTCTCCGGTTAGCGTTACAATACCGACATCGTGACCAGAAGGTGCTTCAGTAGCTACTACGTCTCCCATTAGTATTTGAAGCTTATCTGAATTTTTAAAGAATTGTTTTCGGCTGTTTTTAAAACGAACCTCAACGACGTCAAAACGAGCTTGCCCTGCAGGTAATGACATGTTCTCTAACCAATCAAAAACAGTGAGTTTATTACAGCCGTCAGTTGCGCAAGTGCCGTTGTTCTTGCAGCCCCTTACTTTTCCATCTTTACTTGTTGAACACGATGCACACGACATAATTCGAAAATGAACCTTAAAGGTACAACAAAGCGAAATCGACTACAACTAAGCCTTGTATTTAAGCTTTGGAGATCGCCCTTTTTTAAAGATTTTGTTGCTTACTGTTTTTCCCTTTCGAAGTGCTTTCTGCTCCTCTTCGGGCAGTGCGACAATCTCCGCGCATTCAGCGCTACAACAATGATTCATTTTTGAAGCACAGTGCTCACACTGAATGAAAAGCAAATGACATCCCGAATTAGCACAATTTACATGAGTGTCACATGGCGATCCGCATTGGTGACAAACAGCAATTACGTCTTCAGAAATCCTTTCTGCACGACGCTCATCAAAGACAAAGTTCTTGCCTAAGAATTTATTCTCCAGATGTTTTTCTTTAACCTGTCGGGTGTACTCAATAATACCCCCCTCAAGTTGATATACCTTTTTAAAGCCTTTGTGCTTGTAATATGCGCTGGCCTTTTCGCAACGAATACCACCAGTACAATACATCACTAGCTTCTTGGTTTCTTTATGCTCCTTGAGCTGTTCTTCGATAAGATCTAAAGAGTCTCTGAAGGTGTCAACGTCTGGACATACTGCGTTTTTAAAATGCCCAATCTCACTTTCATAGTGGTTTCGCATATCTACAAGAACCGTTTCTGGATCTTCAATAAGTTCATTGAATTTCTCTGCACCCACATGAACCCCTTTATTGGTCACATCAAAAGAGCTGTCATCAAGACCATCAGCAACAATTTTATGACGCACTTTAACCTTCAATTTCAGAAATGACATATTATCCTGCTCGATTGCAATGTTTAATCTTACGTTTTCTAAAAATGAAATGCTGTCTAAATGGCTTTTGAACGCTTCGAAATTAGGTGCAGGAACAGAAAGCTGTGCATTAATTCCTTCTTTGGCTACATAGATTCGACCAAGAACATCTAGCTCGTTCCAAGCTAAAAACAAATGATTTCGAACGAGTTGAGGATGCTTAAGGTGTGCGTATTTGTAGAACGAGATCGTTAACCGGTCAATACCAGCTTGCTCAATAAGAATTGCCCGTTCCTTCGCACTTAAGGTGTTGTACAGTTGCATGCTATACATTTTAAAGATTGAAAGACTAGATAAAAGTTAAACAAAAGTACATTTTTTCAACAATTTCGTTCTTCTGCAACAATGATGCATTGGAATGCTTTAAATTTGGAAATAGTCCAAATGAATAGATTATGAGCAAAGAACAAGACGCGAAGCTGAAAGCACTTCAACTAACCTTAGACAAATTAGATAAAACCTACGGTAAAGGTGCCGTTATGAAAATGGGAGACTCGGTTGTACAAGAAGTCGAAGTAATTTCTTCAGGTTCTATCGGCTTAAATGCAGCCCTTGGCGTTGGTGGTTTTCCGAAAGGCAGAATTATAGAAATATACGGCCCTGAATCATCTGGTAAGACCACGCTTACCCTGCATGCCATAGCTGAAGCTCAAAAAGCGGGAGGTATTGCTGCCTTCGTTGATGCAGAGCATGCCTTTGACCGTTTTTATGCAGCAAAGCTGGGAATAGATGTCGACAACCTTATTATTTCTCAACCTGACCACGGTGAGCAAGCGCTTGAAATTGCTGATAATTTAATTCGATCAGGAGCCATCGATATTATTATTATTGACTCGGTAGCGGCACTCACCCCAAAAAGCGAAATCGAAGGTGAGATGGGTGACTCTAAAATGGGATTGCACGCCAGATTGATGTCACAAGCTCTTAGAAAATTAACCTCAACCATTTCTAAAACAAATTGCACCGTAATTTTCATAAATCAATTGCGTGAAAAAATTGGTATAATGTTCGGTAATCCAGAAACAACAACGGGTGGTAATGCGCTTAAGTTTTACGCCTCTGTTCGTTTAGACATTCGTCGCTCAAGTCAAATTAAAGACGGAGACTCAAATGTAATGGGTAATAAAACGAGGGTTAAAGTAGTAAAGAACAAGGTCGCTCCTCCTTTTAAAACGGCTGAGTTTGACATTATGTACGGGGAAGGAATTTCTAAAGTGGGTGAAATCATCGACTTGGGCGTTGCCTATGAAATCGTTAAAAAAAGTGGTTCTTGGTTCAGTTATGAAGACAGTAAACTAGGTCAAGGTCGAGACGCTGTAAAATCACTGCTTTTAGATAATCCTGATCTCTCTGAAGAAATCGAAAATAAGATTTACGAAGCCCTTAAACACGTTAATTCATAGGTGGTTCGTTTGTCAGCTCTTTTATGAAGAGGTTTCTTACTTCGTCTCGAAACTGCTCAAGCTCATCTTTAGCATAAGTGCCCGCTTTTATCGCGGGCATTATTTTATATCTCAACACACCTGGGCCGCCGTGATAAAAATCCCAATTAATTCGTTTTTTACAATCGTAATTGATAATTGGAACAATGGGCAAATCATGAGTCAAAGACATTGAAAAAGCTCCATTTTTAAAACGATCTATTAATACAGAAGAGTCAGGAACACCTCCTTCGGGATATATTGCAATAGAGGCGTCATTTTTAACTCGCTCTTGAACACTTTGATAAACCTTTTTTCTGCTTTCTTTATTCGATCGGTCAACCATAATGACCGCTCGTTTGTAAAAAAATCCGAAAATCCAGATTCGCTGTAATTCAGCTTTACCAACGAAAACAACAGGCTTTTTACAAATGCGAAGCATAAGCATAATATCAAGCATGCTTGTATGGTTCATAATCATAATTGCTGGGGTGTCGGGCAATTTTTCAGAACCAAATACCTTTCTAATGGGTGTTCCCATCATAAGAAGAATAAATGGTGCCCATATTGAACGGGCGCACCAATAAACAAGGGGATAGGTTCTAGTTGAGCTCACTCCAATCAATAAAAGAGGAGAGAAGACAAGTACCGGCAAAGCCGATACCACGTAAAACCACACCTTATAAAAAATGTAGCCGATATTTTTAATAAATCTCAACACGAATTCGAAAGTATAACTTTTTAAATTTTTGTAACTATGTAAACTAAAATTCGAGAATGGCACGAATCCTTACCGGAATACAGAGTACGGGAACTCCTCACCTAGGAAACATACTTGGAGCAATCCTGCCTGCTATATCACTAGCAAATAGCGCAGAAAATGATTCCTATTTATTTATAGCTGATATGCACTCGCTTACTCAGATTAAAGATGGGCCAACCCTGAAAGCGAATACCTTTGCAACTGCTGCAGCCTGGCTAGCTTTCGGACTAGATGTAGATAAAACCGTATTCTACAGACAAAGTGATGTGCCAGAGGTTACAGAATTGTCGTGGTACCTAAGCTGTCTGTTCCCCTATCAGCGATTAACTCTTGCACACTCTTTTAAAGATAAGTCTGGTCGTTTAGAAGACGTAAACGCAGGGTTATTTACTTATCCGATGCTAATGGCTGCCGACATTCTTCTTTACGATGCTCAAAGGGTTCCTGTAGGAAAGGACCAGTTGCAGCATTTGGAGATAACGCGAGATGTAGCTCAACGTTTTCACAACAAGTACGGAGAAACTTTCGTCTTGCCAGAAGCTGCAATAAACGAGAACACCATGTATATTCCGGGCACCGATGGTCAGAAAATGAGCAAGAGCAAAGGAAATTTGATTGATGTTTTTGCCCCAGAAAAAGAACTTAAGAAACAGGTGATGGGAATACTAAGTGACAGTAAAAGCCTAGAGGAACCTAAAAACCCCTTAACCGACACTACCTTCGCCTTATATAAGTGTCTCGCTCCACAAGATGAAATTGAGGCAATGAGCGCGAACTATTTGGCAGGAAATTACGGTTATGGCCATGCAAAAAAAGCGCTATTAGAGCTCATTCTTCAAACTTTTCAAGAGCCTCGAGAAAAATTCGAATACCTATATGCACATCCTAAGGAAGTAGAAGATGCTCTTCAGCATGGAGCAGAAAAGGCCCGAAAAACTGCTCAAGAAGTTCTCTCAAGAGTACGAGAGAAGGTTGGTTTCTAAATTAAACCGAATACGAATTGTCTGGATTTTGTGATATCTGATTTTCTAAGTTCATCTTTAATAAAAGTTCCAATACCGTGCTCTTATCAAGACCAGAGAGCTGAATAATCTGACTAGGGTAAAGCTTTCGATAATACTTCAATAGTTCATAAATTTTTATTGATTTGCGGTCATTCGGGGCCTTCTTCGAAAGGGATTCCTGTGTTAATGAAAACACTATGCCTAGATGAGTGGGGATCGTCTCCGGTCGTTCATACAATGCTGCCGAATGATTTGCAATTAAACGATTACAGCCTTGTGAGACTTCACGATGAATCTCGCCAGGAGAGGCAATCAGATAGCTATTATATCCTTTTGCATAGTTCGCAGTGACAAGACTTCCTCCTTTTTCAGCCGATTCAACAACCCAAACAACATCCGCCATGGCCGCTATGAGCCTATTCCTAGCGAGAAACCCGCCTTTGTGTGCCGTACTTTCAACAGCATACTCTGAATAGGTGTACCCGTTTTGCTCTAGTTTTTTAAGCAAAGCAGCATTTGATCTCGGATAAGTATGAGCGAGCCCATGAGCGAGCACAGAGTGAACCGTAAAGCCATAGTCACTAGCAACGCTTTGGGCATAACTATCAACGCCATAGGCCAACCCACTAATTACATCAAATTCGGATTTCTGTGCACTATTAAAAAATTCGTCGATCTGTCGCTTGCCATAGGTTGTCATCTTGCGCGTACCCACAATTGCTAAAAGAGGTGCCTTACAACTCTTCTCTTTGGTATAACCTTTTCGATAAATTAAAATAGGAGCAACAGCAATTTTCTCCAAATTAAACGGGTACTCTTTATCGAGATAAGAAATAGTCTTAATCCCCATTTGCTGTTGACGACCAAAAAGCTTAAGCGCTTCAAAACATTCTGTTTTGGTAACAGACTTTAAATTAAATACCGATCGGTATTTGTTGTGGTTGTTTTTAAACACATCACAAACAACTTGCTTAGGGTCAGATAACAACAATAGCCGTTCTCTAATTTTTGTTGAAGAAAGTTT
>JAAZVG010000143.1 GCA_018623655.1 Flavobacteriaceae bacterium | reverse complement strand
TGTTTTTCTACTTTGAACTGGGTATAAAACATGTACTTGACCCAAACGGATATGATCATGTACTTTTTATGTTTGCCCTCGCGCTACCGTATTTATTTAAGTCTTTTTCTAGACTTTTAGTACTTGCAACTGCCTTCACCTTGGCACATTGTTTTTCTCTAGCTTTAGCCGCATTTAATGTGATGAGTGTCGACCCAGGAATCATTGAATTTTTGATTCCTGTTACCATTGCACTTACCGCTGTTCATAATCTTGTTACTAGTGAAAGCTCAAAAAGCTCTTATCGCATTCAACTTGCGGCCACCGTATTTTTCGGATTCATCCATGGATTTGGATTCTCTAATTATTTTAGAATGATTATGAGTGGGGAATCGAGTAAGCTCACCGCGCTTATAGGGTTTACTTTGGGTATTGAGTTGGCTCAAATTATTGTCATTACCTCGACCTTACTGCTTACACTTTTGATTGCGCTCTTGGCTAGTGAACGAAAGCCTCTTATCTTACGAATTCTTTCAGCCTTAGTTTTGATTCTTTCAATCAAAATAGCTGTGGGTAACTGGCCATTTTAATGGAAGCTAAAAAACAACAGAAATACGATCTTGCCTATCTCGCAATGGCTAAACGCTGGAGTGAGCTTTCTCATTGTACCCGGAAAAAGGTAGGAGCACTTATTGTAAAAGATCGAATGATTATTTCTGACGGATACAACGGCACCCCCACTGGTTTCGAAAATCCTTGCGAAGACGAAGAGAATTACACCAAATGGTATGTACTTCATGCAGAAGCTAACGCCATTCTAAAGGTTGCAGGCTCAACACAGTCTTGTAAAGGCGCAACATTGTACTTGACTCTTTCTCCTTGTCGGGAGTGTAGTAAGCTTGTTTACCAAGCTGGCATCAAGAGATTAGTTTATAATAAGGCCTACAAAGACACCACGGGATTAGAATTTCTTCAGAAGGCTGGTGTTGAGGTCGTGCAATTAGATCAAGAATGATTATTATCTAATACGATCAATAAAACCTTACTATTTAGAAAATTGAACCGCTGAAATGTTATTCCAGTTTTTCTTTTACTTTCAAAGATTTAAGGTTGATTAAAATAATCACCACTACGATTAAAGATACTAGTACACCGTAAATAGCAGTTCTAGAGTCATCTCCCCAAATGTTTTTAAAGTCAATGTGATAAGCATTAAATAGGGCCAATCCGAAAGCGATAATTACAATGATGTAAGAAACAATCTTATTCATAAAATAGTGTTTAAAAGAGTTGGGGGGCATTAGCTGCAAATAGTTTTACAGCGATGGCCAAAAGGATGATTCCAAAAACTTTTCTTATTACAGTTAGCCCATTATTTCCTAAAACTTTCTCAATGTGTTTGGAAGACTTGAGCACTACATAAACTACAATTAGATTAAGAACAATTGCCACAATTATATTTTGCACATCATATTCAGCGCGTAATGAAAGAATTGATGTCATCGTTCCTGCACCAGCTATGAGTGGAAAAGCGATAGGCACCACCGAAGCTGTCTCTGGCGCTTCTTCTCCGAAGATGCTAATTCCGAGAATCATCTCTAAAGCCAAGAAGAAAATTACAAAAGCACCGGCTACAGCAAATGAGTTTACGTCAATACCGATTAGACTTAAAATTTTTTCCCCAATAAAGAGAAAAGCAATCATGATAATCCCAGCAACAATAGATGCTTTTTCAGATTGAATATGACCTACTTTCTGTCTTAATGAAATAATGATGGGCACTGATCCGAGTATATCGATCACGGCGAAGAGAATCATTGACGCCGTCAATATTTCTTTACTATTAAATTCGATATCCATTATACTACGCTATTTAGGTAGTGCAAAGTTATCTCAAATTTTGAAGGCTAAACGATTTCCATGCCTCTTTTAATTATGGTGTGAGATCTAGGCATTTCTAGCTCATGTTCTATTACATATTTTCTATAAAAGTCCTGAAAAAGAGTGAAGAAAAACACTATTGTGAATGTGACAGCTACAGTTTTGTTTAATCTTATTGACAGAATTATAATGTTTTATAATAATAAGTTAAACAAAATATTAATTAATGAAGAGTTTATTACTCCCCTAACTCCGAAACAATTTTAGAGAGCAACTCCAATTTACCTTTCTCAAATAGTAGTGGTAAGCTATCCAATGGGGTATTTTTTGGCGCTTTGTAGTTGTCGTAATCGAGAAATATGAATTTTCCTTTGACGCTCTGATAGGCTTTTCTGAACCTTACTCCTCCTTCATTGGTATGAAAATTATACGAGAGATATGATAGGGCATAGGATGAAGTATCAAAGTAGTATCGATAGGTATCCTCATGGTCGGCACCACCATTTTCTTGGGTAAAGGATACTTTAAGAGTAAAGTATTCTTTACCCTTAATTATCACTTTATCTAAAACGGTTGTGACAGCTGCATTGTCTTTTAAAGGCAATGGGAGCTGATAAAAATAAGCCACTGAATTCAATGAGTTGGAGAATCGAGCCTTATCTTCTTCACTAAGAGTTAGGTCCTTCCCATTGATTGTTCGCTTAAATTCTGTGGAGTTCCAAAGACTATCGATTTGAATAACGGGTTGACCAGTAATAGAGTCTTTCAGTTCAATTTTTTTGGTATACAGATAGGGTGATTGGGTTCGGTCGATGCGGTAGGAGTAGTCTCTAAATTTAAATTCGACAACTTTTGTATAGAAGTTTTCAAATCCGTGATATTCAATTGAAGATTGAATGATTCGATCAGCTTCTGACTGACATGAAATCATCCCTATCAATAGTAGGAGAATTGGCATTCGATTCATAAAGCAAATTCTTTTAGTATATCAATTGAAACGAATGACAGGGTTTTATGTTGGCTGGCTTCGAGTTTGATTTTTGGGGCAACCCCTGCTTGGTAAGCCTCATGCCATCGCATTACACAGAGACACCAAAAATCTCCAGGCTTGAGCCCGGGAAAATTATAGTCAGGGTTAGGTGTAATTAGATCGTTTCCTCTCGATAGACTGAAAGATAAGAATTCTTCGGTCACTTCAGCACACACAGTATGTGTGCCATGGTCTTGTTGATCGGTTTGGCAGTATCCGTCTCTAAAATATCCGGTTAGCGGATCAAAGCAACAGGCTACTAACTCAGTTCCTAATACATTTAACTTGTGCTCCACAACCTTCAGGTGAGCTCAGGTTGTTTGATCGCTTTGTAGATTCCATCCCAGAGAGCGATTCGAATCTCTAGAGAGTTGATGGCAACTTCTTCGGCCTCCTTCCATAGCGTATCGTTATTTCCGCAAAGCGTCTCAATCATTTTGAGTGCTATCGGGCCGTGTTCGTCTCCGTCTAATTCAATGTGACGATCAAGATAGTATCTAAATTTGTCGTAGTTATAACCACTTGTTCTAGCCTCTTCTAATATGGCGATGAACATATCGGGAATAACATCTTCACGCCCAAAGGTGAATGATGAAGCAATTTTATGAGCCTCTTTAGTCTCTACAATACTAAAGGTATAATTCACGAAGTCTTGTGCGGCTTTTGGTGTTTCTGCAATTTCTAAAGCCTCTTGAATAGTTTTGTTGTTACCAAGTGCCGAGATGAATGTTTCAATTCCTTTTGTAGAAGCATTTAATTGTTTCATGGCGTCGAGATACATTTCAAAATGACTCATGGGTTCACCCGCTTCGTTAATGTCGCTTTCTTCACCATGAACGATTTCATTGATAAATCGAGCAACTGCACCGCTACCAGTAGGTATCCAAGGTAGGCTTACACAGGTGAATTGAAGTTGGAGCGCTTTGAGCAAAGACATGAAGTCGAAGACTGCATAAACGTGAAACTCACTAAAAAGTTTGACATCTTCAATGTCCTGCAAGCTCTTGTACAATGGATGACTTTTTAACGACTCTCTAAGTGGAGCTAGCTTATTTTCAAGGGCTTC
>JAAZVG010000142.1 GCA_018623655.1 Flavobacteriaceae bacterium | reverse complement strand
GCGAATCAAAAAGACTTGGAATGAGCACTCCTGATTCAGCGATACTTCCACCCTTATCGTACTCCTTTCCAAGTCTTTGTGCCAACTCGTTGAGGGGAGTGTTACACATAGAAATATCACAAGCAATTACGCGTCCATTGTTTTGGTAAGAAAAATTCGAAATACCCCCGAGATTTAAACAATATTCAAACTCCTTAAAAAGGGTGGTATCGCCTATGGGAACTAAAGGTGCTCCTTGACCTCCAAGAATAACATCATCGGTTCTAAAATCGTATACAACAGGGAGACCTAGTTTTTTTGCCCAATACGCTCCATCGCCAATTTGTACCGAAATTTTATTTTCTGGTTCATGCCTAACAGTATGGCCGTGACTTGAGATTAAATCGACCTTAACATCAAGCTCCTTCAAGAATGTCTCGAGGCATTCTAGCGCAAATTCGCTAAACGACCGATCTAAAGAAGATCCGTGTCTTTTATCTGATTCACTTGCTTCTTTTAATGCGCTTTTAAGTGATGAGGGAATAGGGTAGGTGTTTCCCTTGATCCAGCCGTATTTTAACTGTTTTTCAGATTCATAAAAGTGAACACAGCAAAGGTCTATCCCGTCCAAAGAACTTCCTGACATCAATCCAATTACTGTTTTGCTTATCATCATTAGTTATGCTTGAGAGCTAAAAGATACTATGTTTGTGTTATGGAGCCACATAAAGTCACCGAAAGCGATTCACATTATAGTCATTTAGAGAAAAAGTCTGCAATAGAGCTTATTCATATCATTAATGCTGAGGATGCTAAAGTTGCGAATGCGGTAGAACAGACCTTACCAGAGATTGCTGATTTAGTTGAAAAGATTTTACCTCGATTTCTTTCTGGCGGAAGGCTTTTCTACATCGGCGCTGGCACCTCGGGTCGTTTAGGAATATTAGATGCCTCTGAGATACCACCAACCTATGGTCTCGATCACGATCGAGTAATCGGATTAATTGCAGGGGGAGATTCAGCCATAAGAAAGGCAGTTGAATTCGCCGAAGACAATGAGGAGGGAGCTTGGATAGATTTATCTAAGTTTCAACTGAACGAAAAAGATACAGTTGTAGGGATCACGGCTTCAGGTACCACTCCATACGTATTGGGTGGAATCAAGAAATGCAGAGAAAACAATATTCTTACTGCCGGAATTTCTTGCAATCCTAATAGCCCACTTTCAGATCTAGCAGAAATCGCTATAGAGGCAGTAGTAGGCCCAGAAGTAGTTACGGGAAGTACTCGGATGAAAAGTGGAACCGCTCAAAAAATGATTTTAAACCTGATTTCGACCACTTTAATGATACGCGCGGGTCTTGTTTTAGATAACAAGATGGTAAATATGCAACTGAGCAATAATAAGCTCTGGAATCGAGGTGTGCGTTATATTGTCGAAGCCTTATCTATTTCAAGAGAAGAAGCCCTAGAGGCGCTTAATAAATACGGATCAGTTCAGTCGGTTCTAAATGCTTATGACAAAAACTAAGCCTTAGGAATCATCTTGTAAATCCCTTTATTTTCAACGCTTAAATAGATATATCCGTCAGGAGCTTGTACCACCTCACGCACCCTTCCGATACCCGAAAACCAGCGTTCACGGTAAGTAACTTGATTATCTTCAAGCACTAAACGTTCCAGGTATTGAAACTTCAAAGAGCCGGCGAACAGAGAGCCTTCTAATTCAGGGTAGTTAGATTCATGCACATAAACCATTCCAGAGGGTGCAATAGAGGGTAACCAGTAGAAGAGAGGTTGTTCCATACCATCCTTCTCTGTGATTTTGGTAAGGCTAGATCCAGAGTAGTTAATACCATAACTAATAATGGGCCATCCGAAATTCTTACCCTTTTCAGACTGGTTAATCTCATCACCTCCTTGAGGACCATGCTCATGAATCCAGATGGCATCAAGTTCAGGATGATAAATCATTCCTTGTGGATTCCTATGACCATAACTCCAAATCGCAGTGCGCGCAGCGTCCATACCAACAAACGGATTATCCTCAGGAATCCTACCATCCTTATGAATGCGATAAATCTTACCACCATCTCGGTAAATACTTTGCGGATTTTCCTCTTCATTTCCTCTGTCTCCGATGGAGAAAAAGAGGTACCCCTTGTTATCAAAAACTATTCTAGAACCAAAGTGGAAGCCTTTATCAGAATCCTCTTGACCTCGATAGAGGACACTCAAATTTTCTAGTTGATCACCTAATAATTGAGCTCTGGCTAAGGTAGTAGTGCCTTTTCCTGTCTCCGACCCTTCGCTAGAATAAGTCATATAAATCCAAGGTTCTTCAGTGTAATTAGGATCTAGAGCCAAATCTAAAAATCCTCCTTGGCCTTGCTGCCAAATTTCTGGAATACCCTGGATCTCTGATCTTTTATTATGGTTGTCAACGAGTAACAACTTTCCGTTTTTCTCAGAAATTAAATACTTGTCATCGATAAACGCTAGTCCCCAAGGGATGTCTAAACCGTCAACAACTAACTCTAAATCATATTTCTCTCCACCTTTTTCAATTTCACTAACCGTTTTTCCTTCTGCCATTCGGTTGTTAAATGCAGTATTATTACATGCTACAAAACCAAGTGATAACGCTGCAATAAGTCCTGCAAAAAGAAAGAACTTGTTTTTCATAATCATTTCTATTTGTTGACTTAAAAATACATTCAATTTATCTTATTTTTGCCCTTCTCATTCGGGATGTGGCGCAGTCTGGTAGCGTACACGCATGGGGTGCGTGTGGTCGCTGGTTCGAATCCAGTCATCCCGACAACAAACATTACTCTTTCTAAAATCGAAGATTTTAGCGCATTAAAAAAAAGACCGCAAGAGTTTACTCTTAAGCGGTCTTTTTTATAGATAAGCACCAAAGGGTGCAGAAAGAGTAATGTTTGTTGTCAAACTCCCTTAAGGATCTTTTACCGCAAGGTAAAAGAATCCAGAGAATCAAAGGGCATCAATAGGTAGTGTAATTTCTTTATTACCCCAACCTATAACCAGGTGATATCCTCCTACTCTTTTGTCAAATCGTATTGATAGAACCTCGATTTCAGCCTCAGACTTTTTGATCTCAGCAATAAAACGACCAAGATCTTTGGATTGATCATAGCTGTAAGATCCCCAGGTGTGGAGTTTCTTATTTAAGACCACCTTCCAGTTATTTTCACCAGGTATAGTGTAAAGGCTATAAGTACGGGCAGGGATTTTAATTCCCTGAATCTTCATGTCTTTGTAGAAAATGATTTCGGTAGTTTCGTTTGCCCCAGTGCGCCAAATGACATCTTTAGGGGCAAGATTTTCAATCTTTCTGCCTTTGAGTTGTGGTCTAGAATAGAGAACTCGTATATCTGGATCAGATACTCGATCGGGACGTGCGTAACTCATGTCCAATGGGCTCTTATCTAAATTTGAAAAACCAATCCTCTGGGCATTTACAATAGAAAAACTAAAGACTAAAGCAAGAAAGAGATATCTCATAATCATAGATTCAGCTTTTCAATATTCAATCGAACTATTAACAATTTCCTTACTATTTCAATTTTTCTGGAGAAACCCGGAGAGAATCAGGAAGTCCAAAATAACCACCTTGAAGATCGTAGATTTCTTTAAATCCTCTCTTTTTTAAATATTTAGCAGCATTCATACTTCGATTACCAGAGCGGCAATAAAGATAAACAGGTTGTAAGGTGTCTTTATTTTCGAAATAAGTCTGAAACTCTATCGGTCGAAGAAAATCTACTTTTTTAGCCCCTTCTAAGTGACCTTGATCATATTCTGTGATGGTTCGAACATCAATGAGTTGAACTGTTGTATCCTTGATAGCTTCAACAAACTTTTCGGGAGCCAGTTGTTTAATTATCGAATCATTAGTTTGAGCCTGTGCACAAAACATACCTAGAAGTGCGTAAAAAATGGTGAAGAATAATTTCAATGCTTGTT
>JAAZVG010000031.1 GCA_018623655.1 Flavobacteriaceae bacterium | reverse complement strand
TGGCTACTGCGTGCGGTAAGGCTTTGGGGTGTGGTGCCCAACTAAGAACCACTTTGGGTCGATAGGCACAGTGCTCTGCAATAGTGATCGCATCGGCAAGCGCCTGAAGTGGATGTTCTACGGCTCCCTCCATGCTAAAGACGGGTAAAGTAGCATAGGCAACAAAAGCCGATAATACTTGGTCACTCAAATCTACCTCTTTATCAGTTAGCGTTGGAAACGACCGAATTCCTATAACATCAGCGTATTGAGAAACGACCGCAGCAGCCTCCTTAATATGCTCGGCCTTGGTACTATTCATGATTACTCCATCTTCAAATTCAAGTGCCCAACCATTCTCACCGATTTGCATGACCATCACCTTCATGCCCAGCTTAATTCCTGCCAATTCAGTACTTAATCTTGTTCTTAAACTATTATTAAAAAACAGCAGACAAAGTACCTTGTCTTTGGTATAATGCGCTGCAATATCCTGGCTTCGTTTCAAAGAAAGTGCCTCTTTCACTGCGTCGGGCGCAGACACTAGATCTCTTACGCTGGTGTATTTTTTCATGCTAATCGTTTTATCTCACTGAGGAGGGTTGATAATGCCTCCTTCGTACAATTAAGGGGAGGAAGAATTCGAACCACATTAGGGTTACTTGACGCCCCAACAAATAGGTGGCTTTCTTCTAATAAAGCCATGCGAAGTGCGGCTGTTGGTTTTCCAAAGTCTAGGCCGATCATCAGCCCTGCACCTTTGATCTTAGCCTCAATACCTAGTCGATCAACTTCTTCTCTAAAATGGGTTTCTAATTCTCTCGCATTGGTAATTAAGTCTTCTTTTTCAAGAACGTCTAAGACGGCTAGAGCGGCTCTGCAGGCTAGATAATTCCCGCCAAATGTAGTTCCTAGCTCACTTTTAACGGCCTCATGTTTTTCGTGTATAAGGACACCTCCAACGGGGAAGCCATTCCCCATTCCCTTAGCCATGCTAATGAAATCAGGATCTAGATCAAAACGCTGAAAGGAGAAAAAGCTGCCACTTCTACCAAAACCTGATTGAACCTCATCGGCAATCAGTAAGGTGCCTGTTTTTTTACATTGTTCGTTAATCTCAGAAGCAAAATCTAAGCTGGGTTGATCGAGTCCTCCAACTCCTTGAATTGTTTCTATAATTACCGCACAATACTCTTTTGTAGCTAGCAACCGCTCTAATTGCTTATGGTCTCCAAAAGGAATAAAATCGACCTCGTGACTCGCATTGAGTGGAGCTATAACCGAGGGATTGTCGGTAGCAGCAACTGCTGCTGAAGTTCTTCCGTGAAAGCTCCCTTTAAATGCGAGAACCTTTTTTCGCCCGGTCTTGAATGAGGCTAATTTGAGTGCGTTCTCATTTGCCTCGGCCCCACTATTACACAGAAACAAAGCGTAGTCCTCATTTAATTTCGCATTTAATCGCTCAGCGAGTTCCTCCTGAAAACGATTGAGAACAACATTCGAATAGAATCCGATTTGTTCTAACTGCTCAGTAAGTGCTTTTACATAGTGCGGATGGCTGTGTCCGATCGAGATCACCGCATGCCCCCCGTAATAATCGGTATATTTTACCCCATTGCTATCGGTAAGTTCCATCCCTTTAGCCGAGACCAATTCAATCGGATACTGAGCGTAAACCTGATATAAACTCATAACTTAAGTCGTCGATTTAATTTCGTTGATTTTATCAAAAGAGGCCGTAAGTCCCTGAATAAATGCCGAGCTCATTCCTGAATGCTCCATGACATTAAGACCGGTTATCGTGCATCCGCTCGGAGTGGTAACGCGATCAATCTCTGCCTCAGGATGATTTCCCGATTCGATAAGTAATCGAGCCGCTCCATAAGCCGTCTGTGTGGCAATTTTTAAAGCGACCTCTGACTCAAATCCCAATTGAACGCCACCTTGTGTATTGGCTCTGATTAGTCTCAACCAAAAAGCGATTCCACTCGCACAAAGTACGGTGGCAGCCTGCATTTGAGCCTCTTCAATAGCCAAGGTCTCTCCAACATGTGCAAATAGTTCCTCAACCTCTGAAAGCCTTGAAACCCCTGTCTCGTTCGAGGCAATTAAGGTCATTGAAGCCTGTACCGAAATAGCCGTGTTGGGCATGGCGCGATAAACGGCAATGTCAGATCCTAAAATTCGCTCAAGCTGTTCGATTTGATAACCGGCAGCAGTACACACAACCAAACAATTCTTTTGGAGACTCGATTCGATTTGTTTTAAAATACGATCACACTGGCTAGGTTGAACCGCGATGATAACTACATCCGCTTTAGAAACGGCCTGAATGTTATCGCTAGTCACCTCAACATTTTCTTTAGTTGACCAGCTAGAAAGCGAGCCTATTTTTCTTCGAGTAAGCACCAAAGGGTGTCCTGTTTGATGAAGGCCTGAGGCAATACTTAGCCCCAGATTTCCTGCTCCTATAATGGTAATAGTCGATTTCATTAGTAACCTATAGATTTAAATAATAGCCCTTCAGATTCATCAAAGCCATACATGAGATTCATATTCTGAACGGCTTGTCCCGCAGCCCCTTTCAACAAATTATCAATGGCAGAGGTGATCAGTAACGTATCATTGTGTTTGTGAAGATGAATTTGACAATTATTTGTGCCTACCACCTGTTTTAGCGATACCGGAGCTTTTACCACCTGTGTAAAGGCTGCATCCTTGTAAAAGGCGCTATAAAGATCATAGGCTTCATCTAGCGATCCTTCGAATTCACAATAGGCAGTGGCGAAAATTCCTCTAGCAAAGGCTCCTCGCTGAGGAAGAAAAAACAGCTTTGGAGCACCTTCAGCCTTCTGGGTAAGTTGCTCCCCAATTTCAGCTAAATGTTGATGGGTAAAAGCTTTATACCACGAAAGATTGTTCAGTCTATAGCTGAAATGAGAAGTCGCTGAAAGCGAGGCTCCTGCTCCAGTACTGCCTGTTGTAGCGTTAATATGAATCGACGTCTGCTCCTCTATTTTATCGTGGTGAAAGAGCGGTGCTAAACCAAGGGTAATTGCGGTTGCGAAACAGCCCGGATTAGCAATATGATTCGCGTTTTGAATCTCTTGTCTTCTCAGTTCAGGCAAACCAAAGGTAAAGTGGTAGCCTCCCCATTTTGAATGGTTGATGTGTCTGAACTCATTGCTGAGATCAATAATTTTCACCTGATCAGCAAGTACCTTGTGCTCTTCTATAAAAGATTTAGAGGCCCCGTGCGGAAGCGCAAGAAACCATACGTCTGCACCTGCGTTAATGGTATCGCTAAAGTTTAAATCGAGTCGATTTGAAAGCTCAGGCATCACTTCTGCCACCGACTGACCCGCTTTAGAGCGACTGATGAGTTGGGTTAGTTCTACCCCACTATGAAAGGCGAGAATTCGAATTAATTCAGCTCCTGTATATCCCGTTGCACCTATGACGGCAACCTTAATCTTGTGGTTTTGCATGCTGTGAAATTTGAATGGCATTACTATAAATTTTGATGAACCCTTTGGCATCTCTAGAATCCCACGCCTTATTGGTCTCACCATAAGTGGCGACTTTCGACTGCATCATATCGTAAGGGGATTCAATACCCTCTAGGGTGAATCGGTACGGGTGTAGCGTTAAATATACAGCCCCAGTGACGCGTTCTTGACTGCGTTCAAGATAAGCCTCGGTGTCTCTCATTACCGGGTCTAGCAATTGACCTTCGTGAAGCAACATCCCATAAAACTGAGCCAATTGCTGTTTTTGATATTGTTGCCACTTGGTAAGCACGTGTTTTTCTAGAAGTTCGTGGGCTTTCAGAATGATCATTGGTGCGGCGGCTTCGAAGCCAACGCGCCCCTTAATCCCTAAAATCGTATCACCCACATGGATGTCTCTCCCAATCGCGAAGGGTGCAGCAATCTCTTCAAGCAGCGTAATTAATTCGGTCGGAGAACCTTTTTGTCCGTTTACAGAACTTAATTCTCCGCTCTTAAACTCAAGGGTTAATTTCTCAGGAGTTGACTTTTCAAGTTGTGACGGATAAGCTGATTCCGGAAGCCCCGTCGAAGAGGTTAAGGTTTCTGCTCCTCCTACCGATGTCCCCCAAATTCCTTTATTTACTGAATACTTTGACTTTTCAAAGCTAAATTCGTAACCATGGCTTTTCAGATATTCAATCTCCTCTTCTCTTGATAAGGTATTATCTCTAATCGGGGTTATAATTTCAATTTCTGGGGCAAGTACACTAAAGATTAGATCAAATCGAACCTGATCGTTTCCTGCTCCAGTGGATCCGTGAACGATTGACTTCGCTCCCACCTTCTTAGCATATTCAATAAGCACCATTGCCTGAGTAGCGCGTTCGGCACTAACCGATAGCGGATATGTATTGTTTCTTAGCACATTTCCGTAAATCAAGAAACGCAGCACTTCGTTATATAGTCGCTCGCGTGCATCAATACACTCATAATGACTTACTCCGAATGCTAAAGCCTTTTCTTCAATTGAAACAACCTCTGCAGCTGAAAAGCCTCCCGTATTCACGGTAACCGCATAAACCTCATTCTGCTGATCACTTGCCATTAAGTGTGCGCAATAAGAGGTGTCTAGTCCACCAGAATAAGCAATAACTACTTTATTTTTCATCGTTCTTGATTTTTTGATTTAAATGATTGTCATACAGCATGCCCGTACAAAGGCACATTTTACGATTGGTTCGAGTTAAGATGTCATAGTTGAGACAGGTTTGACATCCGTCCCAAAATTTCGGATCATCTGTTAACTCATTAAAGGTTACGGGTTTATATCCTAACTGATAATTGATCTTCATTACAGCAGACCCAGTGGTAATTCCAAAGATTTTAGCTTCTGGGTACTTCTGAATCGAAAGCTCTAAAACCTTCGATTTAATGGCCTTTGCTAAGCCTCTTCCACGATACTCTTCTGCAATAATGAGTCCCGAATGGGCAACAAAATTTTTTCCGCCCCAAACTTCGATGTAACAGAAGCCAGCAAAAGTGTCTCCATCTAAGGCGATAACGGCATTACCGTTGGTCATCTTCGTCTTGATATACTCAGGGCTACGGCGGGCAATACCTGTACCTCGCTTTTGTGCAGCATCTTGAATAGTGTCGCAGATATGTTCTGCAAAGCGATGAAAAGATTCATCGGCTATAAATAGATCCATGATTAAAGAATCGTTGGGTTGTTTTAAACTAAAAGGGTAATTGAAATTTCAGAGGGGGAAATGGACTCACCTATTTCCATAACAGCACTACACCCTTACGGGCGGCGAAGACGAATGCGTCGGATAGGAGTATTAGTGTGCTGTGTCATTTTCACGGGGTAAATCTACTCTTTTATGTGAGTCTCACAATGTTTTGTTCAATTTTTAACAAAAAAAGTGGTTCTAGAAGAATTTGTAAATGAGACATTTAGACTAAGTTCAATACAGCACTAACATCCTAAAGAAGAAATCATACTAAAACTCATTTCATAACTTTAATGTGAATCTAAGCATCTTTCTTTATGAAAAATCTGATCTACTTGGCTTGTATAATATTCGCATCCTGTTCAAATAAAGCCATTGATTCTTTGCCGAAAATTGCAATTGCAGGACTCGGAATTGAATCGAGTACATTCTCTCCTGCGACAACAGATGAAAGTGCATTTCATGCCAGGATAGGAGATAGCATATTCGAAAGATATCCTTTCCTTTTCAAAGATTCTGTCCTAAGACAGAAAGCAGATTGGAAGCCTATCCTAATAGGAAAAGCACTTCCGGGGGGTATTGTAACAATGGAGGCCTACGAATCATTGGTGTCTCAAACCTTGAAAAGCCTAGAAGAGAATGGACCTTATGACGGTGTGTTTTTAGATATACACGGAGCGATGAGCGTTCAAGGAATAGATGATGCTGAAGGAGATTTTATTAAAAGAATCAGAAAAGTTATCGGTACTGAAACTCTAATCTCTACATCGATGGATCTTCACGGTAATGTTTCTGAGGTACTCGCAAAAAACACTGACCTGATCACCTGTTACCGAATGGCTCCTCATGAAGATGCTTTGGAGTCTAAGAGGCGAGCAGCAAGCAATCTTATTGAGCGCCTCGAAAATGGCAAAGGAAAGCCAAAATACAAGGCATGGATCCCCGTTCCTATTCTTTTGCCCGGAGAAAAAACAAGTACAAGAATTGAGCCTGGAAAAAGTCTATACGGACTCATCCCAGGGGTAACAAAAGTGTCAGGTATCATTGATGCCGCCATATGGATCGGTTATGCTTGGGCTGATGAGCCTCGAAATCACGGTGTAGTTATGGTAACTGGGGATGATAAACAAGCTGTAATCAAAGGTGCCGAAAAACTAGCTAACAGATTTTGGGAAGTGCGAGAAAAATTTCAGTTCGTAGCACCTACAACTACCCTCGACAACGCGCTAGACAAGGCCATAGTAAGCGATGGCAAACCGTTTATAATAAGTGATATGGGAGACAATCCTACCGCAGGTGGTGCTGGAGATGTAACTCACACATTGAATTATTTACTAGAAGACCAAAGACTAAATAAAAGTGAAGACTTAGAAGTAATTTATGCCTCGATTCCTGGGCCTGAATTTGTAGAAAATGCATTAAAATCAGGCGTGGGGTCAGTTGTTGAGGGAAGCGTCGGGGCCATTGTAGACAACCGATTTTCAGGTCCAATTCTATTGAAAGGGAAAGTCACTGCGATTAAAACAGGAGATGAAAATGCAGAGGTTGAAGTAGTGGTTAAAACTGGGAATTTAAATGTCATTGTCACAAAAAAAAGGAAGCCTTATCATTATGAAAAAGATTTTACTGATTTAAATCTAGATCCAAGATCAGCGGATATTGTAATCGTAAAAATTGGATACCTAGTACCTGAATTATACAATATGCGAGGTGATTGGGTTATGGCCTTAACTCCTGGAGGAGTAGATCAAGATCTAGAGCGATTAGGATATAAACGAATCAAAAGACCGATGTTTCCGTTAGATGCAAACATGGAGAATCCCGATCTTCATGCTAGACTAATTCCATCTTCTGATCAAAATTAAAAGGCAACCGATTAGCGCAACCTTTTTCAAACAAATAACACGGCCCAAATTAGGCCGTGTTTGATAGTGCTTGAAGTGGAGAATACCGGATTCGAACCGGTGGCCTCTTGCCTGCCAGGCAAGCGCTCTAGCCAACTGAGCTAATCCCCCAAAAGAGGGGGCAAGATAGTGAAAATGGGTGATAGGAGATGTGCTAGATTTTCAATTATCTCCAGTCAGTTTTAATTCTTCCACCTCACCTAAGCTAAAAGTCCATTACTCTTATTGATAAGACAGTATTTACCATTGTTCGAACTCCTGATACTTTTTTGGCAAACTCAGCGAAAGATGGATCTGACATCATTTGTTTCGTTCTGCTTAGTGCTGCCTCAGCATCCGGAGCCCCGATCCATACAAAATGAGTGTATTCACCAGTTTTACCAATTATTGGATAGGCAAGCCCGAAAGAGTTTTGATCAAAGCCAAGTTTTTTGGCAATAAACTGCGAGTAGGTTTTGAATTCTTTTAAATATTTTGACGGATCAGTGACATTCATTTGATAAAGCATAAAGGCATTATCATTGGCCCAATCTTTTCCGTTATACCAAACAGGAGTATTCAAAGTTTGTGAAACATCAGAAACAAAATTCCCTAATTTTTCTCCAAAAAGTTGAGCGTCAACAGATTGAGCAAAAGAACTCATAAAATGCGAAAAGGCTTTTTCGTCAGGAAAGCAAAATTGCACCGAGTGAGTTGCGCGATTTGTTCCATTGAATTGATACATAAATAGGGATTTAGTTCCTTGAATCCCTTCTCCCCATCCGGTTTTCATCATTCCTTCTAAAGTTGAAACAACCATTTCTGGGTTTTTAGCTTCAAAATCGTAGAATGCGCAATATTGAGCACTAACTGAAGAGAAGCCTAGCATAACTGCAAGTACTAGTAATTTTTTCATTTTATAGTGGGTTTAATAGTTATACTTAAATATAATGTTATATTTTTAATTGCAACAAACCAAACATATCCTACTATGAAATTTTATTTAATGCTCTTTTCGATTGTTCTACTATCGTGTAATCAAAATAATCCGGCTACTGTAAACTCAGCTGGAGAATGGGTGCCAACTGGCGACTCTTTTTCGTTAGGTCAATCAGAAGATGTTGACTTAATCAAAGGAATGATGGCCGATTTTAATAACCTAGACCTTGAAGGCGTGCAAAACCGATGGGGGGACACCATTACGTTTTATCCCTACAACATGAAGGAGCCTATCATTATGGCAAATGAAGATCTTGGGCTATGGATGGGGCAGTTCGACTCAGTGCAAACTACGCCCTTAAAATTCTTACCCATTTCGAACAAAGGTCAAGGAGTAAGAATCGTACACACTATTCAGAATGAAAATCGATTCTATAAAGACGGTTCTATTGAAAAGCTTCATCTCTACAACATATGGTTTATCAACGATCAAAATAAAGTAACAACCCTTCGCCAATTTGGGGCTGATTGGGGAAACAACTAAATATTCATTTTTAATTTAAATAGTATGAAAAACACAATTCTAACAATGGCCTTGTTTATTACAGGCCTAATTAACGCACAGACAATGGCCTTTTCAGTGATTGAATTGAAGGCTAAAGATTTTAGCGAGGCTAAAGTTCTAGAAGACTTCGACAAACTTTTTGACGGAGTCGAACTTAAAGCAGGAGCTATTATTTTAGAAACCATTGAAACCTCAACGACTGAGGAGAATTCTCATCGATTGGTTTGGATGTACCCTTTAGGTGGAGAGATGATGGAAGAGAACGCAATTAATCCAGATAAAGGAGAGGCTTTTTGGGCTAAAATGGGGAATTATATCGAGGAGTGGGGGCCTGTTCACCACGGAAGAATTTTAAGTTGGCAGCCTACCGATAACACAGATATGAAATTGGTTCATATTTGGGATGTAAAGCCCGCTGATCCGATGGCTTTCAAAAAAGGACATGACAAAATCGTTAGCTCGTTCAAAAAAGATTTTAACGATCGCTTGGTAGGTTTTGGAACTTATGATATCAATAGACCAAATGGCGCTACTCATTGGGTGGCTGTGTCTGGACTCAACGAAGAAGACCATATGATGCTTTATGATAAGCTTCAAAAAGACGAAAAGTTCCTTAAACTCATTCAAGAGCGAGGCGAGACCGAAGAGGTTCAAGACTACGCAGTGAAACATTTAAGAGTTTTACAACCTAAAAACTAAGAACTCAGAGTGTTTTGTTAATACAATGCTCATGATTTTATCATGGGCATTTTTTCTGTTTTAACTCAACAATTATAGATTCATTATATTGTAAGCATGAGGTTGAAATTAATTACTATTACCATTTTATTTCTTGTAAGCACTTATAGTTTTGGTCAGGGAAAGGAGTCAATGCAAGTGATTACAAGCGTCGGAGACACAATTACCGTAAGTCAAAATGTTTTTGAGGTTTTTAAAACGAAAGAATTTCCTAGATATAATTACAACAATAATTGGTACTGGAATAATTGGTACTGGTCTAATTACTCTTTTGAAACTGGGGCTTTTATATCCTCCTCAGATTTTTATCGATTACAAGAATGGGCAAGAAGAAGCTTTAATGGAGAAGTAGGTACCCTTACCGGAGGGCTAAATCAATCGATTATAAATCAAGAAAGAAAAGATTCATACCAACCTAGAAGGTCTTTCAGCAACTCCGCAAGCAGGGCCTATATTTCGAGAAATAACACTACACCTAGTTCGACCTCGCTGGTGAAGAAAAACTAAGATATACTAGTTCCTAAGCGTTCCCAGTAGTACCAATTCATCCTCAGCTGTTAGTTTTTTGAATAAGGTTGCTGCGGTATGGGTCGAACTCGGATAATTCGATCGCGCCACTAATTTTATAGAAGACGGAGTTTGTTTTTTATTTCCAAGATATTTCAGATACACCTTCCACTCCCCTCTCAAATTTTGATCGATAAAAAATTCGAGGCTAGATAAACCTAAAGTTTTGTTGCTATTAATAAGGTCTAGATTCTCCCATGTGCTGTAATTTTCAGTAAAATATCGATTATCTGGGTTGACAAAAAAGAGTTCGAACTCAGCTTCGGTTTCATCAAAATAAAGCGTAACCTCAGTGCCTGCTTCTTCTGAATTCCACTCAAAGTCTAAAGCTGAAAAGGCTTTCTTGTTTCGCTTCAAAAATGAATCATAACTGCGATCGAAGTTATACAGCTGTCCTTCTTCTGAAGGAGTGACAATAAATTCAGAAGTCACTAGGTTGGTTGCTCGAACATATAAAGATAACGCCTTAGGCAATTGTCCTAAAGATTCGTAGGTGTCTGCAAGGTCTATATACGATTGTAGATAATTGGGCCGAAGCTTAAAGATTGTTTGAAAAAAGGCCAGTGATGTATCAAAGTCTCCAATCGAATGAAGCCAATATCCATAAGCTTTTAAAGAAGGGGCATGATCGCCATATTTGGCAAGATAGGTTTGATGTAATTCTACAAGCTCCTTATTCAAATTAAGCTCGCTGATTTTCTGGGCAACTGTAATCCAGTCATAATTAGATAATGAATTTCCTGCTCTATCTAGATAGTCGATTACGTTTTGTGCCTGTTCGAAAGATCGAATGAGTTTTGCGTGTTCCGAATCGTAACGATCACTGTCTTCAAGTACCTCATGTTTAAAAAAGTTGTCATCTAAACGAGCAAGATCAATGGGTTTTCCGTCTTCACCAACAGGGTGAATATTTGCATTCCTGGTATTAATAATAACCATTCCCCCCGCTCCAAAAGATCCGTATCTAGTATTCGCTGATCGCGATGGTATGATAGCTAATCTAAAAATGGTATTAGCGTCTAACCAAGCTGGATAGGTGTCATATAGAACATTGTCGATATCATAGCCAGCAGGAATTGCCCTAAAACTAGCAGTCTGTCTCAAAAAAATTTGCGGGAACCCTTGTTCGTCATTAGCAACTTTAACGCCCGGAAATCGGCCTCGAATCATGGTTGCAAGATCTCCACCCGCCTGAACCATATTGTTTTCGTTCATTGTTCTAATCTGATAACTCGCAGATTCTGTATCCAAATAACCGAAGACCGTTTTAACAATAGCGGGATTAGAATTGTATTCTTTATAAAGCTCTTTTAAGGTCTTTTGTCCCTTTCGAGTAACCACAACATTCTCTAGCTCGGTAATTTCATCTTCTAATCGAACGTTGAGTGTACGCGTTACGTCCTCAACTACAAAAATAAGACTCCGTTTCCCAGGAAATGAGAATTGCAGGCGATCGCCAATATTCGCCATGATCTCATATTCACCGCTATTATCCGTCGTGATCGATGTTTTTAAAGTCAAATTTTCAACAGTGCCTAGAGGCAAAGCAGCGAATTGATCGCTTAGCGTTCCTTTAACTAATTGTTGCGCGTTAATAAAGCCGCTACTAAGGATAAAAAAGAAAAATAAAACCGCTTTTTTCATGAATCCTGAATTCTACTCTTCAAAGATAATGCCTGGCGGCGACAAAAATTTGCTAAGGCTTCGTTAAATTAGAATGCAAAAGAACCCTCTATGATTCGCTTTGCCCTAAAAAAGGATCTCACAAAAATCATTCAAATAACGAAAGCCTGCGCTAAACACATGTGTGAGATGGGAATCTTTCAGTGGAATGAAAACTATCCCTCTATTGAAGGGTTTGAAAAGGACTTAATGAACAATGAGCTCTTTGTACTAGAGGTTAATGGAGAAATCATCGGTGCTATTGTGATATCGACAAGAAAAGATGCAGTTTACAAGCCAATTGAATGGGCAACTGAAGACGCTATTAACGGATACTTACATCGCCTGTGTGTTCACCCTGATCATCAAGGTCAGGGTTACGCCCGAATACTACTGGATTTTGCCGAAAACCACTTAAAAGAATTAGGGGCAATATCGGTGCGATTAGACACCTTTTCTAAGAATTTGCGTAATAATAAACTTTACGAGGCACGAGGCTATGTGCGCCTAGGAGACGTGTACTTTGAAGAGAAAAGCCCGTTCCCCTTTCATTGCTACGAAAAGCTTTTATAGATAGTATTACCTTTGGATTATGGACAGTTATACCTTAGAACTTAGGATCAACGACCGTATCGGTAGAATTACATTTGGTCATCCGTCGAAAAATGCGATGACTAGTGAAATGCTGAATAAGTTAGCAGATCTCATCGACAAGGCCAATGAGTCTAGGCTAAGTGCTATAGTCATATCCTCTGAAGGCTCTTCTGTTTTTTGTGCTGGGGCTAACTTCGATGAATTGCTTGAGCTAGAAAATGAAAAACAGGCTACTGCTTTTTTTAGCGGGTTCGCTAAAGTCATTTTAGCAATCCGACGATCGAAGGCAATGATAATTGGACGAGTCCAGGGTAAGTCGGTAGGGGGTGGCGTCGGACTTATAGCTTCATGCGATTACTGTTATGCTACAGAAACGGCTTCTATTAAATTATCTGAAATTGGAATCGGCATTGCGCCCTTAGTGATCGAACCTGTAGTTAGCCGAAAGATAGGCGTAGGAGCGATGGCAGAATTTGCCCTAAATCCGAATGAATGGAAGAATTCAGAATGGGCTCACAACAATAAATTATACCAGTCGGTATATTCTTCAGAAGTAGAATTAGATAAAGCCCTAGAAGAAAAATTACATCAACTCGCTACCTATAGTCCAGACGCACTATCCGCTTTAAAATACTCGCTATGGGAAGGAACCGAACACTACGAAGATTTGCTATTCAAAAGAGCGGAGGAGTCGGGTAAACTATCCCTTACTAAGAAGGCGCGATCCATTCTTACCGCTTTCAAAAATCGACGCAATGCATAAGATAAATAGTACGCTTCCTGTCTATTTTGCCAGTGATCAGCACTTCGGCGCGCCAGACAAACCGTCTAGCCATGATAGAGAATTGCGGTTTGTCGAATGGTTAGAAAGCCTTGACGGTAACACTGAAGTGCTATTCTTGTTAGGTGACCTCTTTGATTTTTGGT
>JAAZVG010000141.1 GCA_018623655.1 Flavobacteriaceae bacterium | reverse complement strand
TAAAACAAGTGCCGCCTATAACACTGGAAAGAATGAAAACGGATGGGCTTCATCTGTATTACTTTCATATTGGAAAGGTGACGGTTATGTATATGGTACACAAGGTGAAGGATGGACTTACTTTGCAGCTTTAGGATATGCACCAGAAGGTTCAAATCACGCACTTAACCTATCGATCTTAGGTGCAGGGCAATGGCACCATCAGCGTTCTACATGGGTTTCTATTCGTGATTATGAATATTTCGGAGAAGAAGGCATAGATCAACGTTGGAATTCAAATAATGGTATCCTTAATGGAGAAGAGTACAACATTCGTCGTAATTTCTACAATAAGCCATTAGCCACCTTTAACTGGGACTGGGATATTGCAGACAATGTACAGTTGAACACTTCATTATATGCATCTGCAGGTCGCGGTGGAGGAACAGGTCCTAGAGGTAACAACTATCGTAATTCTGCGATCGATATGTTCCCTTTCAGAAAAGACCTTTACGAGCATTATGTAGAAAACGGTCGAGGTACTCGTTTACCAAACGGCTATATCAACTACGATGCAGTAGTTGCTACAAATCGTGCGAATGCCCAACCATATACAGGCGATATAGGTAGAGGAAACTATCAAGGTGCTCGCATTGGATCAAATGGCTTCAGAGATGATGGTGTTAGCCGTGAAATTATGATTCGTCGCGCATCTATGAACTCACATGATTGGGTTGGTGCAATCTCTTCATTAGATATTCAATCGGGTAAATTCAATTACTCAATTGGTATCGACTTAAGAAGTTACACAGGTTACCACTACAGAGTACTTAATGACTTAATGGGGTTAGATGCATATTATTCTACGGGTAATAAGAACTCTGCAGGTCAGATCATCGAAACTCTTGTAGAGGCGAATCCTTTCCAAAATACAGGAATTCGCGGACCAAAGATCGATTACTACAACATTGGTAAAGTAAAATGGGCAGGTGTTAATGGTCTTATCGAGTACAACGACAACGATGAGTTTACTGCTGTACTTCAAGGAGGTATTTCGAATCAGCAATACCAGCGTATCGATTACTTCGATCAAGTAGGAAACCCTGAATCATCTAAAAATGATTCTCCGGGAGGATACGTAAAAGGTGGTGCTAACTTTAACTTTGACGCGCAAAATAACGCATTTTTTAACGCAGGTTATATCAGTCGTCAGCCATTATTTGACGCCGTTTTCCCAGGTTATGCAAACAACATTAACCCAGATTTACAAAACGAAAAAATCACTTCTTTTGAGCTAGGATACGGATACACCTCTTCTAACTTTAAAGCTAATGTAAACCTGTATTCTACAACTTGGGGTAACCGTTTCATATCACGTGGATTCACTCTAGATGGTGGAATCGACGGTACTGCGCAGTTTAAGAATATTGACGTACTTCACGAAGGTTTAGAAGTTGAAGCAACTTATTACGCTTCTTCAGCACTTCGTTTCAAAGGAATGCTCTCGGCAGGTAACTGGAGATATACCAAAGATTTTACCTCAGAAGTTTTTGATGACAATAATAACCTTGTTGGTCAAGGAACGATTTACATTAAAGACGCTAAGGTTGGTGATGCTGCTCAGTTTACTACCTACACAGAGGCTCAATATACTGCTGGAGATTTCTCATTTGATTTAGGTTATCGTTTTGTAGATGGTCTTTACGCTGACTACAGCATCGTTGATTCTGCTTTCCTTTCGGCAAACAACAAAGGGGCAGTTCAATTACCATCATACGGTCTTGTTGATCTTGGAGCAACGGCACGTTTCGATTTATTCGGAAATGACGCTAGTTTTAGAATAAACATTAACAACCTATTTGATACGGTTTATATTGCAGAATCTAACACAAACATTCATGCTGATGGTGGTGCTACTACCTGGAATGGTGTTGACGTTCGTAACTCTGTATGGTTCGGATTCGGAAGAACTTGGAATGCTTCATTGCGAGTGAACTTATAATTGAATCTTTCGATAGTATTGAAAAGGGCCCCACGGGGCCCTTTTTTTGATTCCTAGTTTAGGATAGTAACTACACCCCTATCTAATACTGTAAATCACTTCGTAGGGTAGTAAAACTAAAATAGTGTTTATTAAAACACTGATTATCAAAGGTATATTAAAGTATCATATTGTACCTGTAGAGTTAATGTATAGTTCAAATTTTTCAGGTTACTGAGATTTAATATTAAATTCATAGCCTTGAAGAAACCCGAGTAGATTATAGAGTCGAAAGGCAATAATGAAGTAATAAAATCAAAAACAACCATGAAGACCGCTTCAAAGGAAAAAAATATATTTCTAGGTAATCAACCACTTAAAACAAACGAGAATCGCATAATGGGTGATGAAGTAATGCTCAACGGAGAGCGATATTTCAAAATCTCTAACACAAATCAAATGCGACCCTTCTTTATGAGCATAGTGAGTCACTCTGACCACTGGATGTTTATATCGAGTACTGGAGGTTTATCTGCAGGAAGAATTAATAGCGATCATGCGCTCTTTCCCTATTACACAGATGATAAAATTACTGAGGCGCATGAGCATACGGGGAGTAAAACGATCATCCTCATTGATCGAATAGACAAGACACTATTATGGGAACCCTTTTCATCTAAGTATCAAGGCGTTTATAGCGTAGAACGAAATATTTACAAAAATGTTTACGGAAATAAAGTGGTTTTCGAAGAGATCAATCATGATCTTGGAATGACTTTTAGCTATGAGTGGGCATCAAGTGAAAAATTCGGATTCGTTCGTAACTCTAAAATCAAAAATTCAGATCCGTTAAATAAACATGTTAAGTTTCTTGACGGAATTCAGAACCTTCTGCCTTATGGGATTCCTGAAGGCCTACAAAGTGGTAGCAGTAACCTAGTTGACGCGTATAAAAAGTGTGAACTCGAGGCGAACACTATTGGTATATACGCCTTAAGTGCTATTATTTCAGACAAGGCAGAACCCAGCGAAGCATTAAAGGCTAACGTAGTATTCTCTCTAGGGCTAGACCAGAAGACGGTTCTATTATCTTCAAAACAATTGGACAGCTTTAGACAAGGTTATGGGGTTGAGCAAGAAATAGATATTAAAGCAGAAAGAGGGGCTTACTTCATTTGTGCTTCTTTTGATCTTCAATCTAATACAGAGAAAAGCTGGGATATTATTGCAGATATAAGCAAAACAGTCAATGACATTATTGAGCTAAGAAAGGAATTAAATCATCCTGATTCGCTCGCTAAAGCTGTTGCCGAAGACATCACACTCGGCTCAAATCGACTCATTTCTCTCGTTGGTGCAAGTGATGGTTTACAGTTGACAGCTGATAAGAGTAGAAATACACGACACTTTGCAAATACCATGTTTAACGTAATGCGTGGAGGTATTTTCGATGAGAACTACAGTATCGAAAAGGCAGATTTCATCCGTTATATTAAACAAGCCAATAAAAAGGTTTTTGGTGAAAAGACTGAACTACTAAATAGCTTGCCCGAACAGTTCGATGTTTTTACAATTAAAACGTTGTCTAAACAGGATAAGCATAAAGATTTTCAGCGTTTATGCACCGAGTATCTTCCACTAAAATTTAGTAGAAGACATGGAGACCCTAGTAGGCCCTGGAATAAGTTCTCGATTAATCTTCGAAATGAAGATGACGGATCTAAAATTTTAGATTACCAAGGAAATTGGAGAGATATCTTTCAAAACTGGGAGGCACTCGCCCACTCTTATCCTGCCTTCATCGAAGGTATGCTGTTCAAGTTTTTGAATGCCTCATCTTTTGATGGTTACAACCCCTACCGCGTATTTAAAGATGGATTTGAGTGGGAAACCATCGAGCCAGATAACCCATGGTCTTATATTGGTTACTGGGGTGACCATCAAATAATTTACCTCTTAAAATTCTTAGAATTTATTCAGCAATACTACCCTGAGAAGTTTGAGGATTACTTTAAAGAGGATTCGTTTGTTTATGCCAATATCCCTTATCGAATTAAATC
>JAAZVG010000140.1 GCA_018623655.1 Flavobacteriaceae bacterium | reverse complement strand
GCTGAACGAAATCGATTATCTCTCATTTTAACACCTGTTTGTCTGAGAATAAAGACCAGTCTTTTGATTGATAAGCTTTTATATAATCAGATTCTGTAAGTATATAACTGTCGGTTTTCGACAACAGCTCGGGATTGTTGTCAATAAATTCTTGTGCATAAGAAACATCAAAAAAGCGATGAACCACCACCAAAGTACGTTTAGCGTCAAATTGTTCAATATAGGCCTTTGCTAGATAGTTTTGTTTATTCAGTGCTTTTGCTAAGGATGCGCGAAACTGTTTCTGCTGCTCATGACTTGTCTTACTAACGTCTACTGCTAATGAAATTCTGTTCTTTGCATATTCGCTGTTTGCGGCTTTCTCTGATTGTAATTTCATAACACCCAGGGTTCGTATAGCTTCTCTAGAAAGATAACTATTAGGGTATAATAATCTCAGTTGTTCAAGCGCTACTTCGAATGCTTGGAGCCCGGCAACTTTAAATTCGTTTTTGGCAAACAATAATGCTGCTGAAGGGCTAATTCTCAGCTGTGCTTTATTAATACTATCAAATAAGCTACGCAGCTCTTGATGTTCTTGATCTAAGTAGCGCTTGGCAAGTTTTTTCTCTAATCTTGCTGTTTCAATTCCTTTTGAATTTAGGTGTCGAGCAAAAAGGCTATTCGGATGCTCTAAAAGCAGCTCTTCTTTGTATGAGTCGGCCGCTACAACATCTGTATCGACGCTGATTAGATAAAGCGTGTAAAGCGTGTTGGCCTGTATCAACTCAGATGAGTCTTTCAGAAGCGGTTCAAGGAGCCCTACTGCGCTCGTATAGTCTTTGAAAGCATAGTAATAAATAGAGGCGCTTCTGAAAAGGGCTTCTGTTTTTTCTTTGATTAGATCGTTCACAGCATCGAAATTGTTAGGAACCTCTCCAAGTCTTTGTCTGACAATTGATTCTATTTCACTATTTAATGCCGATGAAGGCGCTGGAGAGCGGTCTGCGATTTCTTTACCTTTTTTGATCTCAGCATCTGCAATTATCCGCTCAGGAGAAATACTACGCAGTATCCAATAATCAACATTTGATCGAGATCCCCACTCAGTTTCAAAAGCCTGTTTTCCCGATTTAATTGATTGCTCGTTGTTGAAATAAAAACTCGTAGCGCGTTTTTCGTTCGAAGGCTGAACGTTTTCTTTTTGTTCCATTTCAGACAACATCTGTTCTGCTCGCTCCCTTTTCTGTTTCGTTTCAACTTCGCTTCGAACTTTTGCGGTAATTCGATTTATTCGCTCTTCATCAGAAAGTTCAGCATAGGCCAAAAGGGTATCTATCGCTGAGGAGCGCTCAAGAAGCTTAAATAATTCAGAAATCTGCTCATGAGATTTTTGACGAGCCTCTAGTTTTGAAGGAGCGATCGCCTGCTGTCTGAGCAGCAAACTATCGAGGTAAGATTGTGCTTTGAGGTAATTTCTACGCTGAAGTTCAAAATTAACAAGGGTGTCAAAGTTGGCAACTTGCAATTCAGGGGCTCCTAATTCGTTCGAGCTATTAAAATGCCAAATGGCACTCTGAAGCAGCTGATTCTCTGTAGTATCCTTTTTGAATAAACTCAAATCTCTTAGCCCTTTAGCTCGATAAATTAGCCCTTGTTCTTCATAATTGTTCCAGCGCTTGAGCATTTGATCTAATGTCTTGTGATAAGCTTCTAAGTCGAGTTTTTCTTGATCTATCAAAGCGATTTTTGCGAGAATTCGGTAAGGGGCATAATCATAGCTGTTGTCTTTGGCCAATTTATCAAACAGCTCATTCGCCGAGTCTTGTGCTCGAGCTTCTTGAAACAATTGAGCGAGAATCCATTGCGTTCGGCGTTTCAAGGTGTCGGGAACTTTGTGCCTCAAGGCTTGTTGAAGGTTTTGAATCGTGGATGAAGTATCTTTAGTTTCAAGCTTTATTTGTGAGCGAAGAAGAGTTGCCAGATACTGTTGCTTCCATTTTTTCGGAGCTAATGTTTCGATCTTATCCAACGCCTCCTCGGCTGCCAAATAATTTTCAATTGCAAAAAAGACAAACGCCTCTCCTAAGTGTCCAGAAGCAATGGCTTGATTTCGGTTCGAATAAGAGCTCAGTTTTCTGAATGCTTCAAGGGCAGGAAAAGGTCTGGCGTTAAAATACCTGCTAAACCCCAAAAGCTCATAAGCTCGATCTAACTGGTCATTTTCTTCTTTTTGGTTAACTTCAATAGAATACTTCTGTATCGCTTTGGCCGCTTTTTCTTCAACAAGTTCTAGCGTAGGACTTGAGGCAGTGTCAGAAGGTAGGGGAATGTACCACTTCGGTAATGGAGACAACGGCTCTAAAAGATTAATTTTATTCGAATTTCTTTGGTCTAAAAACTTACGGAATGCTTGTTCTCCATTATAAAGGGTATTAAACTTCGCGTATGTTCTCTTAGATTGTATTTTAGAGCGTGAAGACGGGATCAGTGCACAAGAGCCCAAGGTTAGTAACAATATGCCGCTGAAAAAAGAAATTCGTGTTCGCTTCACATGCCTAAGTTAAGCCCTTATCAGTACATCTTAAAATCTGTGGAAGCTTCGTATTTTTGCTAAAAAGAATTGCTATGAAATTTTACTCTTTAACGGTGTCTAAAATTGAAAGGTTCAATGCTGACTCTCTAGCTATTAGCCTGACAATTCCTGATGCTCTAAGATCAATTTTTTGTTTTGAACCAGGTCAGTATATCACCTTTAGTCATTCTGTGGAGGGAGAAGAAATTCGAAGATCTTACTCTATCGCGTCCACCCCAAGTGATGAAATAATCACCGTGGGCGTTAAAGAGGTAGCTAACGGCATGTTCTCGTCCTATGCAAATAGAGCGCTGAAAGAAGGAGATGTGTTGAAGGTTGCGGCTCCTGAAGGCGGGTTTGTTCTCGATAAGCAGGCAGGCTCAATCTTAGCAATAGGTGCAGGTAGTGGTATAACACCACTACTTAGCATCATAAAAGTAGCGCTGTCAGACAATCCAGATGTCAAAGTTGGTCTGATCTATGGGAATCAGAGCGCCCGCTCAATGATGTTTAAGAATTCGATTGAGGAACTTTCCGAAAACTTTGGGAATCGATTTTTTGCAATTCATGCCTTTTCTCGTGAACAAGGAGGTGATTACTTCGGGCGTATTGACAGGGGTGTGATTTTACATGCATTGAAAAATAGCCTTGCAGGAATAGGGGTGCCAGACAAAGCTTACCTCTGTGGTCCCGAAGCGATGATTCACCTAGCAAAAGATACCCTTCTAGACCAAGGCGTGGCAGCAGAGCATATCCTATTTGAGCTTTTTGTGGCTTCAGAAGATGCCAAAGAAATCAACGTAAAAGGGCTGGCTTCGGTCAGCGTTCTTCTAGACGGAGAGAATCATGAGATACAAGTACCCAAAGAAGAGCTCCTTTTAGACAGTCTTTTAGAACAAGGTATTGACGCCCCTTATTCTTGTCAAGGAGGTTCTTGTAGTAGCTGTATCTGTAAAGTTACAGAGGGTAGTGCTGAAATGGTTCGCAACCAGGTGCTTACAGACCATGAGATAGCAAGCGGGTTTGTATTGAGTTGTCAGGCAAAAATTACCTCTAAGGCAATCGCTGTGGATTTCGATAATGTTTAGTGTTTCGACAGATAGGCTGAAATTACTCGGCTTCCTTCGTCATATCCCAATTGATAAGCCTTTTCGATTCCTGATTTGTCTAAAAACCCGATTTTTTTAAGTCCTTCAGGTTGGATATAAAACTCGCATGATTTTAGTTTTTCTATCGTACGGGAGTAAATCATAAGGCTGCTTACCCTTGCTGTAATTTGAATCGCGTTTCTTAACTGATACGGTTCGACCGCGCTCAATTCAGTGGTGTTTGAGCCAATAATCCTGTCTGAATATTTGTCGACGAACTCTAAGGGAAAGTTGCTTAGAATCCCTCCATCAACATACATCTGTTTATCAATCATCACAGGGCTAAAAACAGGAGTAAGCGAAGCAGAAGCAAGCAAAGGCCTGAT
>JAAZVG010000139.1 GCA_018623655.1 Flavobacteriaceae bacterium | reverse complement strand
TACTTGAATCTGTTTTTCTCACACTAGTTTCAGGTTTATTAGGAATTATTCTAGGGGCTGCTACCCTAAACTTAGTCAATAATTTAACCGAGGGGAGTGACTTCCCTTATACCAATCCGACTGTTCCGATTCCTTATGTAATTGGAGCATTAGCCTTAATGGTTATTCTTGGTACGCTTATTGGACTAATTCCTGCGCAGCGAGCGGTAAGTATAAAACCAATTGATGCACTTAGAGAAGAATAATTTAATCAATACTATTACTATATAATTAAATACCTATCATGAAAAACGTAGTAAAATGGAGTTTAATCGCTGTCTTCACCTTAGGAGGTCTTTGGGCAGCGGCATTTTTCGTCAAATCAAATAGCAAGGGTGCAATTACCTATGAGTCTTTTCAGCCTTTTTATGATGACATCGAACAAAAGACGGTTGCCACTGGTACCGTAGTACCTGAGGATGAGGTCGAAATCAAGCCACAAATACAGGGAATTATCGATGAGCTCGTTAAAAAAGAAGGAGACTTTGTTCAGGTAGGAGATTTAATCGCCATTATTAAGGTGGTACCCAATGAGCAATCTCTTTTTGCAGCTCAGGGTCGTGTAAAAAATGCAGAGTTACGTTTGAACAATTCAAAATTAGAATTTGAAAGAAATGAGGCGCTGTTTGAGCGTGGCGTAATTTCAAATCAGGATTACAACAATTTAAAACTAGCTTTTGATCAAGCAGCTCAAGATTTGAAAAATGCAGAGGCTGATTACCAGATTATCAAAGAGGGTTCTGTTGGAGGTTCCTCTTCTGCAAATACAAATATCAGAGCAACTACAACGGGTACCATTCTTGAAATACCGGTTGAAAAAGGAGATCAGGTAATCCAATCGAACTCGTTTAACGCTGGTACGACGATTGCTACCGTAGCTGATTTAAACAAAATGGTATTCGAAGGTAAGGTTGATGAAGGTGAGGTAGGTAAGCTTAAAGTCGGCATGCCATTAAAGGTAAGTCTTGGGGCGATAGTGGATAAAGAATTCGATGCTAAGCTTCGCTTTATTGCACCTAAAGGCCAAGAAGAGTCTGGAGCGGTTAAATTCAAAATAGAAGGTGATGTAGTAATCGAGGATGATTTCACAGTTCGAGCAGGGTATAGTGCTAACGCATCACTTATTTTAGAACGAAAGGAGAATATACTGGTACTTCCTGAAGCTTTATTACAGTTCGATAAGTCAACTGATCTTCCTTATGTCGAAGTAGAAGTTGGCGAACAAAAGTTTGAACGACGCGATATTACTATTGGAATTTCGGATGGAATCAATGTTGAGATTCTTGATGGTCTGACTACCGAGGATAGGGTAAAACAGTGGAATAAGACCGAGCCGATAAAGATTGAGAAGGAAGATGCTCCACAGCGTGGGGTGTAACAATTACTTCTTAATGATAAATCACAACCTATGAAATCATATTTATTAGTTTTTTTAACGGTCTTCAGTATTGGAGTTTCTGCTCAGGTAAAGAAGATGTCTTTAGCCGAATGTGTAGAATATGCCTTGCAAAATAACATCACAGTAGCTCAGTTTGAGTTAGACTTGGAATCTGCAGAATTGGGCAATTTAGATGCCTTAGGTCAGTTTCTTCCGAGACTTAACAGTTCATTATCGGTAAACGAGAGTAAGGGTTTAATTCTAGACCCTCAAACACAAACTAATGTAGCCGGTAATATCTTGTCTGGTAGCATAAGCCTTTCGGCGGGCTATACTATTTTTGATGGTCTTCGCAATATTAATAGAGCTCAAAGAGCTCAGATTAACACGATAGCGAATCAATATCGTCTTGCCAATCTTCAAGATGATATTCGACTACGAGTTGCTAATGCCTATTTAAGTGTTATTTCATCAAAAGAGTCCCTTCGTGTAGCTGAAGCGCAGTATGTAGTTACCGAACAAGATTTAAAACGCACTAAAGAATTGGTTGTTTTGGGAGTGGTACCACAAGGAGACTTGTTAGAAATTGAAGCAACCGCTGCTAATCAAGAACAGGCAATTGTAAACGCAGAGGCTCGTGTCATTCTTTCTAGAATTACTTTAGCACAGCTATTACAGATTACAGATTATGAAAACTTTGATATTGCCGATGAATCTTTTGAGGTTCCGAGTTCAGATATTTTAGATAAGACTCCTCGCCAAATTTTCAATAAAGCATTGAGTTTTAGAAATGATATTAAATTATCAGAGGCAAATGTATCCTTGTCTGAGAAGGATTTAGCGATTGCGAAGGGTGCTGCACTACCCACACTCAATGCATTTATGAACTACAATACTTTTGCTAGTGATCGATTCACTATTCAGGCAAATCCGAATGAAGATCCTAATGACCCTACAGATGATTTTAATTTAGTAAGACCCGATTTTGTAGCTCAGTTGGAGGCAAACGACGGAATCTCTTTTGGAATGTCTATGAACATTCCTATTTTCAACGGTTTCTCGACGAATAATAGTATAAAGCGCGCTGAAATTGGAGTTAGAAGATCTAAACTTCAATTTGAACAGGCTAAGCTCGACCTTGAAAATGCGGTGAACCAAGCTTATAATGATGTAAAGACTTTTGCAAAAGCGTATGAAGCTGCACAGAAAACTTTGGAAGCTCGAAAATTAGCCTATCAATATGCCAAAGAGCGTTTTGATGTTGGTCTAATGAACTCATTTAATTTTAGTCAAGCGCAAGCTCGATTGGATAATGCTGAGGCTACTGTAATTCGAACAAAGTACGACTATATTTTTCGTTTGAAGATTCTAGAGTTTTATTTCGGAATTCCAATTACTGTACTTCAATAATAGTAAGCCTGCTATCTTTGCGCTATGGCTTGTATTATAGTGTTTGATACTTCAACCAAAGCATGCTCGGTTTCTCTATATAGGAATTCTGAGCTTTTGGCTTCATGGCAACAGGCTGCCAAGGACTATACCCACGCTGAGGAGCTTCATATCAGAATTTCTGAGGTGATGCAAAAGGGTCAGGTTGAATTTAGTCAACTAGATGCTGTAGCTGTAGGCAAAGGACCTGGTTCTTTTACAGGTTTGAGAATTGGAGTTTCTTCTGCTAAGGGGTTGGCGTATGGTCTCGATATTCCGCTAATTTCAATAGAGAGCCTCGATTTAATGATTACTGATGTAGAAGTTCCCGATAGTACTGTTGTTATTTCGATGATTGATGCGAGACGTCTAGAAGCTTACGCAAAAGTCTTTATCCGTGAGAATGATGCATTTTCTGAGTTAGAGCCTACAACGAATATCATTCTTAATACTGAGGTGTTTACCGATCTGCTAGATCGGTATGAAAATCATTCGATTTGTTTTGTGGGAGATGCTGCTCTAAAAACTCGTGAGTTTTTAACCTCACATGAGCGATTCAATAGATTCTCTTTTCTCCCCGATAACTACCCAGATACCAGATATATCGGAGACAAGATCGAAGCATCTTTCAAACAAAAAAGGTTCGAAAATACAATTACCTTCGAACCCTTTTATCTAAAAGATTTTAGGATCACTCCAAAGCGCGGATAATTATTTCTGCGTTACCATTACGCGATGCGGGAATGGAATTTCTATTCCTTCTCGATCGAAAGTAGCTTTTATATTCTCAATCATTTTGAACTTGGTTGGCCAGAAGGTCTCAGTTGTTGTCCAATATCGAATCGAAAGATTCACTGAGCTGTCTGCAAGTTCTGTAACCACCACCATAGCTTCTTTACCTTCCTCAGTAATGATGTTCTCGTCTGCTGCGCATAGCTCAAGAAGTAGGTCTTTCGCTTTTTGGATGCTACTATCGTAGCTAATACCTATAACTAGGTTTTCGCGACGCATCCCTTCAGAACTGTAGTTGGTAATTTTATCGTTTGATAGATTGCCGTTTGGGATAATTACTTCTTGATTACCAAAGGTGACCAGTTTTGTGTTAAAAACGGTAATTTGCTTAACGGTTCCTTCGCTTCCTTGAGCAGATATGAAATCACCTACTTTAAATGGTTTGAAGATTAG